>JANLXP010000036.1:0-1554 GCA_031365165.1 Alphaproteobacteria bacterium | reverse complement strand
TGTTTCAATGAACCGCAACCGAATGGAAAGCCTTAATTTCGTGTGCAACCGCTTCCACGTGCCAAAACTGGCTAGTTCATACGGCTGTCACGCCGCCGTCCACCACGATCGTCTGCCCGGTCATGAAGGCTGCCGCCTTGGAGGCGAGATAGACCGCGGCGCCCGCAATCTCGTCCGGCTCGCCGATTCGCCGGAGCGGCGCGTTCGACGTCGAGCGTTTCAGGATCTCGGGATTGTCCCACAAAGCCTTCGCGAAGTCGGTCTTCACCAGGCCCGGCGCGATGCAGTTCGCCCGCACATTGTGCACGCCGTATTCGCAGGCGATGTTGCGCGCCAGCTGAAAGTCGGCGGCCTTCGAAATGCAGTAGGCGCCAAGCACCGGCGATCCGCGCAAGCCACCGATCGACGACACGATGATGATCGAGCCATCCTTGCGCTCAACCATTTCGGGTATGACCATCGTGCACAACTGATGGTTAGAGCGGACGTTCGAGCCCATGATCTTGTCGAAGGCCTCGTCCGGGATTTGCGACATCGATCCGAACACCGGATTGATCGCCGCGTTGCAGACGAGCACGTCGATCTTGCCCCACTTCGCGCGCGTCTTTTGGACAAGCAGCTCCAGCTGCGAGCGCTCATTGATGTTGCAAGGCACCGCGTAGGCGACTTCTTTTCCTTTTCCCCACTTCTGGTTGATGTCGGCCGTCACTTTGTCGCACACGTCAGCTTTGCGCGACGACACGACGACCTTTGCGCCGTGTTCGGCCATGCGATGCGCGATCGCTTCGCCGATTCCTTTCGTCGAACCCGTGATAACCGCAATTTTCCCGCTGAGATCGAAGAGTTGCATGGCGCTATGTGTCCCTGGTCGATGAATGACCGTTCATATTCGCGAAATGAAAGGGCCTTGTGGCACGCGTCAAGAAGAATGCACAATTCCAGACCCTTAGGCGCTGAATGCGCTGTGTGGTTTTCCGTCACTTGCCTTGTCATACGGACCCGACCTAAGACGCGCGCGTCCAAGCGTAGCGATATCTTGAGCCTTCAACAGAGGACCATTTCGAATGCGTAAAGCCATTGCCTTGATTATCTCCGCCGCCTTCCTTCTCGGCGCCTGCCAGACGCAAGATCCCTACACCGGCGAACAGAAGACGAGCCACGCGACCCGCGGCGCCATCTTCGGTGCGCTCGGCGGCGCTGCCATCGGCGCTCTCACGAACACCTCCAGCGGTAAGCAAGCTGCACGCAACGCGCTCATCGGCGCTGGCATCGGCGCCCTCGCGGGCGGCGCGATCGGCGGCTACATGGACCAGCAGGAAGCTGAACTCCGTCAGCGTCTGCGCGCGGCCGGCGTTTCGGTCGTTCGCAACGGCAACAACATCATGCTCGTGATGGCCAGCGACGTGACCTTCCCGGTCGACGGCGATCAGGTGAACCCGCAATTCTACCAGACGCTGGCCGCAGTCGGCGAAGTGCTGGCGGAATACAACAAGACGACGATCGAAGTGTCCGGCCACACGGACTCGACCGGCGCCAACCAGTACAACCAGGACC
>JANLXP010000010.1:0-1906 GCA_031365165.1 Alphaproteobacteria bacterium | reverse complement strand
GGCCGCTCGCGCTCGTTCATGATCTACGAGCAGATCCGAGAATCGTTCGACGTACAGTTCCTGGAACAGGACTTCGACCGAATCCCCGACAATATCGACGTCGTCATGATTGCTCACCCGAAGCCGTTGAACGACAAGACGCAGTACGCGATCGACCAGTTCATTATGCGCGGCGGCCGGGCGCTGGTCTTCCTCGACCCCTGGTCCGAAATCGCGCAGCAGGGCGCAGATCCGAGCGGCGCTCCGCTCGAAGGTTCGACGGAAAGTTCCACCAACAGCATAGACAAACTGATGCATAGTTGGGGCGTCTCGATCGACCCCGCTCACATCATCGGTGTGCGCGACCGGGCGCAACGCGTCTCCTTCGGTGGCGATGTCGCGGACTACGTTGCCTGGGCCGCCTTCACCTCACTCGACATGGACCGCAAAGATCTCGTCACGGGCGAACTGACCGACGTCAACCTCGGCACGTTCGGCGGGATTACGCATGCGAAGAACGCGACGACAACGATGACGCCGCTTATCCAAACAACAGACGACACGATGGAGATCGAGTTGTCGAAAGTGAAGGGCAGCCCGAACCCTGACGAACTTCTCCGCGACTTCGCGAAATCGGGCGTTCACTACACCATCGCCGCTCGTATCCAAGGCCCGATCAAGTCCGCGTTTATCGTGCCGCCGCAGCCGACGCTGCCGACCGACGGTTCGCTCGCGAAACCGCTGCCAGCGCAACTGAAGGAAACAAAGGGCTCTGCGAACATCATCCTCGTCGCCGATTCCGACATCTTCAACGACAGCTTCTGGGTGCAAACGCAGGAGCTCGAGGGCCAGCGCGTTGCCGTCCCCGTCGCCGACAACCACGTCTTTGTTCTGAACGCGATTGAAAATCTCACCGGCTCGAGCGACTTGATCTCGCTGCGCTCACGCGGCACGTCGAACCGCCCGTTCACCGTCGTCAACAACATCCGCCGGCGCGCCGAAGCGCAGTTCTTGCGTGAAGAACAAGCGCTGCAGCAAAAGCTGACGGCGACCCAAACCCGTCTCGCCGAACTCGAAGGCCGCCGCGCGGCTGCCGGCAAACCCGGCGGTGCGCGTCCGAACGAAGTGCTGACGCCGGAACAAGAAGCCGAAATCGAGAAATTCCGCACCGAACTTGCCGACACGCGCAGCGCGCTTCGCGACGTGCAGCACAAATTACGTCGCGACATCGACCGTTTGGGCACGTGGCTTGCCGCGATCAACACCTTGCTTGTGCCGTTGATGGTCGCGGGTTCCGCAATCGTGCTCGCGTTCCTGCGGCGTCGCAACAAAGCCAAACCGAGCGGAGCCGCGTCATGACCGACACCGCAATGAAGCCTTTGATTCCCGTTCTGAAGCGCCGCGTGCGAGCGCTGACGTATCTTGCCGGCGTAACAGGGTTCGCCGTCCTCTTGGCCGCAATCGCACTCGTCCAACGCGGTTCGAGCAGTGAACCGGCCTTCAAGCCGGTGCGCATGTTCGCAAACCTGGAAAAGCAAACTGACGACGTCGCCGCGATCCAGGTCGAAACCAAGGGATCCTCATTCAACGTCGTGCGTGACGGCCAAGGCCATTGGAACCTGCCCGACCGCGCGAAGTATCCCGCCGACTTCAACACCGTGCGCAAGACGATTCTAGGCCTCTCGGAGCTCGACCTCGTCGCGACGAAGACGAGCCGCGCCGACTGGCAAGAAAAGCTCGGTCTCGGCCTGCCCAAATCGGGCGGCACCGGCACGCTGATCACGCTGAAGGACAGCAAGGGCGAAGTTCTGGCGACCCTCATCGCCGGCGCCAGCGCCGAAGGCGAATCCGCAGGCGGCCGCCAAGCGATCTACGTACGTCGCCCGAACGAACCGCAAACCTATGTGGCGCGCGGCAACTTCGCGGC
>JANLXP010000958.1:0-1734 GCA_031365165.1 Alphaproteobacteria bacterium | reverse complement strand
AGTCCTTCAAGGAAAGCGTGCGATCAACTCAGAGCGCTGCGCCCAATGTAGCGCCGCCGAGCGCGACGAAGCCGAAGCGCAAAAAGAAAGCCCGATAAGCCAATTGTGAGAAAGCGTCCGTTTGGTCACCAGCGTCTTGTCCGTCCCAAGCGTCCGTTTGTCCTTGGCGGTCGTGGCTCTAAACCACCTTTGTCCTTCTGTCTTTGACGTGGGTGGTCATTCCCTTGGTCTTATGACGCAAGGGCGGACAAGCGGACGTTTCGGACGGACTGGATGCTAGGGACGGATCGGACGCTGTCTACATGGCGTACTTGCCTCGATCGTTTTTGTTGAGGGAGCCGGATTGCACCATGCGGCTTAGGCGTTTGCGCAGCGCGTCGTAGGACATGTCGCCGTCGAGCGCGCTCAAGATGTCTTTGGGCCCGAGTGCTGTGCCGGCGCCGTCGAAGACCGCGCGGATCTTCCGGTCCATTTCGCTGCCGCGGTATTCGTCGGCGTCGCCCAGTACGCTCCACAGGCCGCGGGTCGGGTCGAAGCTTAGGGCTTTTTCGAATTCGGGGACGTCGTGGCCGCGGCCGTAGAGGATGTCAGTGCGGCCTTCGCCTCTTTTGAGGACCAGGGTTGTGTTGGCGGCGCCGGTGAGGCCTGTCGTGCCGGAGAGTTCGTCGAAGGGGTCTTCGTCGGCGGGGGTTTTGCGGCAGTGGTGGACGGCCACGATCGCGATGCGTTTGCGGCCGGCGAGTTCGGTCAGGCCTTTGAGCGCTTCGTAGTCGTTTTCGTAGAGCGTGCGGTTTTGGTCGCCCAGGGGGCGCACTTTCGTGAGCACGTCGACGACGACGAGGCGCGGGCGTTCGACGCTTTCGATCCACTGCTCGATGCGCGCGAGGCCGCCTTCGTTCAGGCGCGGCCAACTGTTTTCGAGCGTGAAGAATTTCAGCCGCTTGGGTGCCGGCGCGCCCGCCATCAGCTGGTCCAAGCGTCCGTTCAGGCGGCGCTGGTTGTCTTCGAGGAAGAGGCCGAGCACGTCGCCTTGCTCGCACGTTTCACCCAGCGCCATGCCGCCCGACGCCACGCCCACCGCGCAGCCCAGCATCAGCCACGACTTGCCGCGCTTCGGACGCGCGCCGAGCAACGTCGTGCCTTCGACGATGACGCCGGGCACGACCCAGCGGATCGGCTCGAACGTTTTCGCGACTAGTTCGTCGGCGTCGATGCCTTCGGTCAGCCAGTCTCCGTTTTCGGCCTGCCGTTCAGGGGACAGCTTGCGGCCGGTCAGCGTGCGCGGTTCGCTTTTGCCTTTGCGCAGGCCTGACGTGATCGTCGCGCGGGCCTCGTGGTCTGGCAGGCCCACGTAGACCGCTTCGGTGAAGAGGCGCCGCCTTGCCCAATCTTCGCCGATCGTGCTCGAGCCCACGAGTTGACCCAGCTTCAGCGCGGCCACGTTCAGCGTGTTGTTGCGCGTGCCCATTTCGGCCGCGCGCAGCTTTGCCATTTCGTTGTCGACCACACAGGCGACTTCAGGATCCTCCCCCGCTTCGTCGCCGGGCACGCGGCCGAACGAGTCGCGCTGCGGCGCCACCAGCGCGTCGAGCAGCCATTCGGGGGCGGCCGCGATCGGCACCTTTGCCGGCGTCAGGTACCATTCGTACGTCCTGCCGTTCGGGTGCACGCTGCCCGGCGCCAGCACGTAGCCGCCCTCGCCACGCACGTCGATGCCGGGGCCGAGCTTGCCCG
>JANLXP010000951.1:0-5141 GCA_031365165.1 Alphaproteobacteria bacterium | reverse complement strand
CGTTTCCGCGCGATTTGTGGCCGAAGCTCGGTGAGCTTGGGCTGCTCGGCATCACGGTCGAGGAGGAATACGGCGGGTCGGGGCTCGGCTATCTCGAGCATGTCGTCGCCGTCGAAGAAATCAGCCGTGGTTCGGCAGCGGTAGGCCTGTCGTATGGCGCGCATTCGAACCTGTGCGTGAACCAGATCAAGCGCAACGGCGATCACGCGCAGAAGGCGCACTATCTGCCGAAGCTGGTGTCGGGCCAGCATTTGGGTGCGCTTGCGATGTCGGAGCCGGGCGCCGGCTCTGACGTCGTGGGCATGCGTCTGCGCGCGGACAAAAAGGGCGAGCGCTATGTGCTGAACGGCACGAAGATGTGGATCACAAACGGGCCGGGTGCGGACGTCGTGGTCGTTTACGCGAAGACCGATCCAGAAGCTGGACCGCGCGGCATTACCGCCTTCATCGTCGAGAAGGGCATGAAGGGTTTTTCGACCGCGCAGAAGCTCGACAAGATGGGCTTGCGCGGGTCCGATACGGGCGAGCTCGTCTTCGACGATTGCGAAGTGCCCGAGGAAAACATCCTGGGCCGCTTGAATGAAGGCGTGCGCGTCTTGATGTCGGGGCTCGACTACGAACGCGCGGTGTTGGCCGCTGGACCGCTCGGCATCATGCGCAACGCGATGGACATCGTGTTGCCGTATGTGCACGAGCGCAAGCAGTTCGGTCAGGCGATCGGCACGTTCCAATTGATGCAGGGCAAACTTGCCGACATGTACACGCGCATGAACGCGGCGCGCGCCTATGTGTACACCGTAGCGAAAGCGTGCGATCGCGGCGAGACCACGCGCAAGGACGCGGCGGCCGCGATCTTGTTCGCTTCGGAGACGGCGACCTGGATGGCGCTTGAGGCGATCCAGACCTTGGGTGGCAACGGCTATATCAACGACTACCCGACGGGGCGCTTGCTGCGCGACGCAAAGCTCTATGAAATTGGCGCAGGCACCAGCGAGATCCGGCGCATGCTGATCGGGCGGGAGCTCTTTGAGGAGACTGCGTGAATCGGTTGGCCGACATACAACACCTCTACGCTTTCAGGGGCGATGAGCGGCTGATCATTCTGGGCAGCGAATATGCACTCAAGTCGCTTGCCCAAGTCGTTCGCATGCTGACGGCAAGTGCGATTCGGCAGATATCCCTCTCGGTCATTGAGTTCAGCAACGAAGGCCCGTCAATTCCCCTCCTGAAGTGCGCAAGAAACGAGGAGCCACTGAAATGCACGGTCGACGATAGTTGCGTGTCGATCAGCGGGAGCCACGCTGGGCTTGAGTATTTGGCCACTTCGTTGGAGGCGCGAGCGGCGACGTGGCGCGACGGTGGGCATTGTCATCTCTATCCCGGCGAGGAGTTTAGCGATGATCGCGGCGGACACCTGACATCGCCCGAGCCTGAGGAGATATTGATCGGCGGGTATGGCTACCTCGATGACTTGCTGTTCGGCTTACCCACCGACTAAGCTGATCGGGCGGGAGTTGTTTGAGGAGACGGCGTAAGCCAGCGTGTTGGTGACGGGATGAGTGGAGCTTCGACAGAGCGGGATAATTTCGACCAGCGCACGGCCGCGGCGCTCCGCGGTATGGGACCGTTCGGCGCTATCGTCGCGCTGCTGGTGTTTGCGACCGTGATGGTCGGCCCGCCGCTGGCCGCGCTGTTTGTCCTCGTGTGGACTTGGGTTAGCCGGACACCGTTTGCCGACATCGGCTTCAAGCGCCCGCAAAGTTGGCTCGCCGTGTTCGTCCTCGGCGTTCTGTTCGGCATTGCGCTCAAGCTCGCGATGAAGGCCGTGGTGCTCCCTTATCTTGGCGCACCGCCGGCGGCACCTATTCTTCAGGAGCTGCACAGAAACTTGCCCGCGTTCTTGGCCGAGGTTCCGCAGATGATTTTCCTTGCGGGCTTCGCCGAGGAAATCGTGTTCCGCGGCTTCCTCATAAATCGCCTGCAGGCGCTCATCGGCCAAAGCACCGCCAGCGCCATTCTTATTGTGCTTATCAGCGCCGCCATTTTCGGTCCTGCACATTACATTACGCAGGGCTATTTCGGGATGGTGCAGGGCACGATCGTTGGTGTCATCTTCGCCGTCGTTTATCTGCTGAACGGACGAAACCTTTGGCCGCTCATCGTCGCACACGCGACGTTTGACGTGCTGGCGATCTGGTTGATCTACGCCGGTGTCGAGGAGCAGGTGGCGCGCTCCGTCTTCGGCTGATCACTCCGGCCCACCGAGGTTCGGGTCGGTGAGGATGTCGCGCAGCTCAAGCGTGCGGCGAGCGGTTTCGTCCTTCAGGCAGTCGGCCTCAAGCATCAGACCCCAAGCGCCCGGCCGGTCCATATCGTTCAAGAACGCGCATTTCGCCTTTCGATAGGCCAGCCACTGCCGCTGCACCTCTTTCAGGACGGCGAAACGTTCAGGGGTGAGGGTTGTCGGCATGTCCGCCCACGCCTTGTTGAGCAACGCGTCCCATGCCGCGGTTTCGTTGTCGCTGCAGGTTGCGTGCGCGGCCTCGCCGCCGGCTGAGATTTTGTCTTCGCAGTCGCCTTCGATCAGACCGATGCACTTGCGGCTGTCGCCGCGTCCGGCGGCGGCGTTGAGTTGTTTCGTCAGGCAGGATTCGATTTTCGCCGCGGCCTGCGCAATCTGCTTCTTGGTCAGCAGCGGGTCAGCGGACAGCTGGCCAACGACGAGGATCACACTTGCAACCGCGAATGCGGTGCGGGACGTGAACGGGGACATGACGGCATTGCTCCTGCGCGCCGCGACCGTAGCATGCCGCCCACGCGACTTGCAGCCACGTGTTGATCAGCTGAATCACGATGTTCCGGAAGCGGCGCGTTGGTACACTACCGGCATGACGCAAGCGTTGCTGCTGGATCTGGTGGAATGGGTCGCGGCCCACCCGCGGCTTTATCGCGAGACGATGGATGCGTGGCGCACGTCGTGCCCGCGACTTACGATTTGGGAAGATGCGGTCGCTGGCGTTTTCGTGAAATGCGACGGGACCCGCGTTGTGGTCACGCCGAAAGGTTCGCAACTTCTGCACGACAACGGGCGCAGCTAGATGCCGTCGCCTTCCACGTTTTCGTGGATGCCGCATTCGTCTTTGCCGGTGCCCGACCAGCGGCCGGAGCGGTAGTCGCCGCCGTCTTGGACGCGGTTCGTGCAGGGCATGCAGCCGATCGAGAGATAGCCGTCTTCGACCAACGGGTGGCGCGGCAGATCGTTCGCGAGGATGTGTTCCTTCAGGTCCTGAAGGCTCCAGTTCCAAAGTGGGTTCACGACGAAGCGTGTGCCGTTCAGTTCGACTGGCGACATCGCAGTGCGTGCTTGGGTTTGGAAGCGCTTGCGACCGGTGATCTCAGCGTCGAAACCCGAGAGAGCGCGACGAAGCGGCAGGACCTTGCGGAAATTGCAGCAGGCGTCGGGATCGCGGGCCCAGAGCGTTCCGTCCTGGTCGAGCTGGCGCGTATCGTCCGGATGCGGACCGATCGCGCGCAGGTCGGTGAGGCCGAGCTTTTCCTGCAAGCGATCGCGATAGCGCAGCGTTTCGCCGAAGAGTTTGCCGGTGTTGAGGAAGATCACGGGGACGCTTGGGTCGATCTCGGCGATCAGGTGCAAGAGCACGACCGATTCCGAGCCGAACGACGAGACGGTCGTGATGCGGCCGGGGAATTCGTCTTTGATCATGGCGCGCAGCAGCGTGCGCGCGTCGGCATTCGCGTATTTCGTGCGCAGCGTTTCGAGGCGCAGGCGCAAACCGTCGGCGGGCTTTTCCGTTTGGTCAAAAATGCGCGGCGCGGGCGGCGGCGCCTTCAGCCTTTTCGGGCGCAGTTGTGTGGCGGGCTCGCTCATGCGTTTTCCCGATTGCGCAGCCAGCCTTCGCGGTCGACGAGGTCATGCGTCAGCTGAGCGATCTCAGCCTTTGCCCTGCCCTCTTCGCGCCACGCGGCGCGCGCGTCGATGACGTCGCGGATGCGCGCAGTCCACTCGGGGCCGAATTGCGCTTGCAGATGCGTTTTCAGTTTCTGCGCGAGGCCGGGCGCCTTGCCGCCGGTGGAGACGGTGAGCAACAGATCGCCACGCCGCACGATGGCCGGCACGTGGAAGTCGCAATACTCGGGGACGTCTTCGAGGTTCACGAGCGCGCCGACGGCGCGGGCGTTTTGCGCAATGCGCGTTCCGTCTTCGAGGGGGAGGCCCGCGATCAACACGACAGCGGCACCTTCGAGGTCGGCTTTCACCGGCAGGCGCTCGTAGATCGCGGCCTCTGCGTTGCAGGCCCAGCCGTCTTGATCGATCACATAGAGCGAGAGCAGTTCGGCGCCAGCGTCGCGTGCATACTCATAGCGCTGGAGGGCCGCGTAGCCGCGACCGGCGACAACGACCCGGCGGTTGGAAATATCGAGAACGATCGGCAGCACCGAACGCATCCTTGTTCTTGGTCAACTGAGATAACCCCTCCAGATGCATTACTCAAGGATTCGACGTGAATTAAATTAATTATCGATTGTGTATGTGAATTAGAGAAACCCTTGATCTTGAGCGGGTGAGCAACCCACCTTCACGGCGTGACCTCGCAATCCTGGATCGACTGGCAGATCAGCGACGCGCCGGTGCCCTACCCCGACGCCGTGGCGGCGATGGAGGCGCGCGCCGGTGCAGTCGCCGACGGCCAAGCGAACGAGTTGGTGTGGCTGCTGGAGCATCCACCGCTCTACACGGCCGGCACGAGCGCAAAGGCGGACGATCTGTTGGCGCCCAATCGCTTTCCGGTTTTCCCGACGGGCCGCGGCGGGCAGTTCACGTATCACGGGCCGGGGCAGCGCGTCGGCTATGTGATGATGGATTTGCGCCAACGCAACAACGACGTGCGCCGCTTCGTGCGCGATCTGGAAGAATGGCTCATCCGGACGCTCGCGCGCTTCAACGTGCGCGGTCATCGGCGCGAGGGTCGCATCGGCATCTGGGTCGTGCGGCACGGCGGGCGCGAAGACAAGATCGCGGCGCTTGGCATTCGCGTGCGGCGCGGCGTGACCTATCACGGCGTGTCGTTCAACGTGGATCCGGAGCTGGAGCATTTCTCCGGCATCGTGCCGTGCGGGAT
>JANLXP010000886.1:0-2668 GCA_031365165.1 Alphaproteobacteria bacterium | reverse complement strand
ACACCGAACATGGCGCGATCGCGGGCCTGATCTCGACGCTGCAGAACGCGTCGGCGACCGTCTCGAACCGCGCCGCAGAATCTGCCAAGGAAATCGAGCGCCAGTCACAACGCCTCGACGCCGCCTCGGAAGCTGCTGCCGCCCGCTCGGAACAAGTCGTTGCGCGTCACGAACGCCAACGCGCCGCCTTCGCCGATACGATCGAGCGCTTGAAGCAAGAGAACGACCACATGGCACGCGCGCTCGACTTCCAGCGCGAAGGTTTGACAAAGCTCGTCGCCGTCATGGTCGACGAGACGAAGAAGATCGGCACGTTCACGATCGAAGGCTCGCGCCGCCTCGACGAGACCGCGGCGATCATGGCTCAACGCATCGTCGAGACGACGCAACTCTTCACCCGCGAATCCGAGAAGCTGCGCACCTCGACGGAACTCACGACCTCCGGCCTCGAGCAAGCGATGCAGACGATCCGCTCGGCCGGCGACTCCTCGTTCGACGCCGCAGGCCGCTTGGGCTCCGTTCTGATCAGCTTGCGTGAGACCGCAGCGAACGCATCGCAACACATCGAGGGCACTGTTGAGCGCTTAGGGAAACTGGCGCACCAAATGCCGGCACCCGCCGCAACACAGTTGCGCTCTGCGTTGGATCACCAGGCCGAAGCCGCGCGCGACCTTTCGTCGAGAGTGAACAACGCTTTCGATCGCGTGCGCCAAGCCGAACCCGACAAGCCCAAGCCGCCACAACAATCGGCACCGAACTTCAACGTCGCGCCGCCGCAAGCAAATCTCGCGCCGCCGCCGCGCAACCAAGTCACGCCAGCGGGCGAACGCCAACCGCCGGCGCAGCAAGAGCCTGATCAGAAGGGTGGCTGGTTCGGACGCGCCAAGCGCTTCGTGCGCCCGGCGGACGACGCCGACCCGCAAGAAGATCGCACCGCCTGGGACATGAAATCATTGCTCGCTGCCGCCGAAAGCGAAGCAACAAAACCACCAATCCAGCACCAGCCCGCCATTCAACGCCCGGCGCAGCAGAAGCCGCAGCCGCATCGCGTCGTCGAACTGCGCTCCGAGCAAATGGTGCCGGAATCGACCGTCAAGCGCGCTCCGCATCCCGCGACCCCGCCACAGCACGGCAAGGCCGCAACGCCGGAGCAGGCCGCGACCTCATCGCGCCACATGATCGAAACGCTGCAAGCGATGGCGATCGATCTCGACCGCTTCCTGGAGGACGATCCGCCGCTCGATCTTCTGCGCCGTTACCGCAACGGTGAGCGCAACGTCTTCGCCCGCCGCTTGGTTCAGATCTTGGGCCGCGAGCAAGCCGAAGCCATCGGCCGCAAATACGCTGAGGACGGCGAGTTCCGCGAAACGGTGGACCGCTACATCCTGCAATTCGAAGCGCTGATGGAACAGACCGCGCGCAGCGACCGCGAGAACGTGCTCGTCGAAACCTATCTCACGTCGCAAACCGGCAAGGTCTATGTCGCGCTTGCTTCCGCAATCGGCCGGCTCTCGTAGCGCTCAGTTCCAGTCGCGCGGTTTCTTCGCCTTCGTGTCTTCGCCCGCTTTCAGCGTCCACGCAACCGCGCGCTTCAACACCGCCCCGACCCCGTCGTCAAACGCCTGCACGATGTCGGCCACGTTCTCGCTGTTCGCTGGCTTGACGGCTTCGAAGCTCTGCGATGCCACGATCTGGCCCATCGCAATGCGCACGAGCTTTAGATTTACCCGCACGCGCACAACCGTTCCGCCCTCAGCCGTCTTCTCGGCCTGAAACTCGCGCAACTCCACCTTCAAAACGAAGTCGGAGCGAAGCCCGATCGATTGCCGCCCGACCGACACGATCTTCTTCGTGTTCTCGAACGATTGGATCAAAAGCTGTTGCACCATGCGCGGCGCCCGGTCCGCCCAGCGTGCTCCGGCCAGGTACTTCACCTCAAGCGAGGTCGGCGCGATCGCGATGCGGTCGGTATCGATGCCCTTAGCCGTCGAAGGCTCTTCCACGACAAGCTGCCAATCGACCGATGGCAAATCCTCGGGGAACGTGCTCTTCGGCGATAGAATGTAGAGATCCGGCGGCGGCCCGCTACCGAGGTCCGGCAGGCTGCACGCCGATAGCAAAACTGCGGTCAACGCCGCGGTTGAAAGAACCCAAAACCGTCCGCGCATCAGCGCCCTCCCCCGGACTTATATTCGACCGCCTTGTCGCCAAAGATCAGCGACGACGGGCTACTCTCCAATCGCTGTGCCGCCCGGTCGACCGACGCAATCATTTGCCGCGCATCGCCGATCGCAAGCAGAAGCTCGGGCAAACCCTGCCGTGCGAAATCGCGCAATGGGCCGCGTGCGTCCATCATGATCTGACGGATGTCGCCGGCGACGCCACGGATGTCGGCCAGAGTCGTCTTCGCATCGCCAGCGACGATCTTGTCGATGTTCGTGGCGATGGAATCGAACTTGTCCGATGCCTTGGATAGGTTTGCGGTCAGCTTCTCAAGATGATCGACTGTGTCGCTGAACTTCTGTTCGTTCTGCGGGCTCAAGAACGCGGCCAGCCGGGCAAGAACGACATTGCCTTTGTCGACAAGTTGCGGCGCACTCGTAAACAGCTCCGAGATGATGGACTCTTTCGTGGGAATAACCGGATAGCGTTGCCCTTCCTCGGCGAC
>JANLXP010000872.1:0-2055 GCA_031365165.1 Alphaproteobacteria bacterium | reverse complement strand
GCCGCGACCATGACGGCGTTGACGCCTTTGTCGGTTTGGCTGGAGTGCGCTTCGCGGCCGGTGACGGTCGTGCGGAACGAGCGGATCCCTTTGTGTGCGTTCACGACCTTCATGTCGGTCGGTTCGCCGATGATCGCGAGCTTCGGCTTGGGTACCGATTTGATGATTTCGGCGATCATCGGACGCACGCCGAGGCATCCAATCTCCTCGTCGTAAGAGAGCGCAATGTGGATCGGTGTCTTGACGCGGCGCTTTTGAAACTCCGGTAGCAAAGCAAGGATGACAGCGGAGAACGACTTCATGTCGGACGTGCCGCGGCCGTAGAGCTTGCCGTCTTTCTCGACCGTTTTGAACGGATCCGTGTCCCATGGTTGGCCATCGACGGGAACGACGTCGGTATGGCCAGAGAGGATGATGCCGCCGGGTTCATTGGGACCGAGCGTGATTAGGAGGTTTGCTTTCGTGCCTTCAGCGTTCGGGATGCGGCGGGGCGTGAGGCCGTTGGCCTTTGCGTAGTCTTCGACGAACGTGATCAGGTGCAGGTTCGAGTCGCGACTTGTAGTGTCGAACGCGACTAGGCGTTCGACCATTTCGCGCGGGGTGTAGGTAGCGGCCATCGCCCAACCTAGACCGGGCGGGTGCTAGCCGTCGAGGCTTGAGGCCGGGTTGCCGATGATGTGCAGGAATTCGCGGCGGGTCATCGGATCGTCGCGGAAGGCGCCCAGCATCGTGGACGTCACCATGGTGACGCCCGTCTTATGGACGCCGCGGGTGGTCATGCATTGATGACGGGCCTCGATCACGACCGCGACGCCTTTGGGCTCCAGGATGTTTTGGATCGTGTTCGCGATCTGCGCATTCATCTTTTCCTGCACCTGCAGGCGGCGGGCGTAGGCCTCGACCACGCGGGCGAGTTTCGAGATGCCGACGACCTTCTTCGACGGCAGGTAACCGACATGCGCCTTGCCGATGATCGGGGCGAGGTGGTGCTCGCAGTGGGACTCAAAGCTGATGTCGCGCAAGACGATCATCTCGTCATAGCCTTCGACCTCTTCGAAGGTGCGCTTCATGTAGTCTTCGGGATCTTCGTTATAGCCGGAGAACCAGTCCTCGAACGCGCGTGCGACGCGCGCCGGCGTGTCGCGTAAGCCCTCGCGCATCGGATCGTCGCCGGCCCAGCGCAACAAGGTCGTGACGGCCGCTTCGGCGTCTTCGCGCGTCGGGCGCGATAGCTCGACCAGTTTCGGCTTGGTCGCGTTTTTTCGGATTGTTGACGCCATTGAATCAGCTCCTTGGGTCGTGACATTACGCCCAGGACCCTGGATCAGATCAAAGCACCCACGGCTATTATTTCAATACCGAGTTTCAGGAATTTGTCGCGTGGGGGCTCTTGACGCGAAGTGTTTCGCGACCATGCAATCCACATTCTTAGGCGGGATTAGTGAACGCGACGGGCTTCGTGCGGGCTGTCGAGCGGGAACAGCGGGATGTCCACTTGGAACGCCACGCCCTCTGCCGTTTGCATTTGATAGGCGCCCAGCATCATGCCCGACGGCGTCTCTAGCGGCGTGCCGGACTTGTATTCGAACTTCTCGCCGGGACGCAGGATTGGTTGTTGGCCGACAACGCCCGCACCCTTCACTTCGATTGTGCGGCCGTTGGCGTCGATAATGCGCCAATAGCGTGTGCGCAGCTGAACCGTCTCCAGGCTGCCGTTTTCGATGAGCACCGTGTAGGCCCAGAAAAAATGGTTGCTGTCGGGCGCCGATTGGTCGGCCAAATAGGCCGGTTGCACGGATACCTTAATCTGCCGCGTCGTGCGTTGGAACATTTGGCCCCCGCTCAACCCCTGAGCCGGCACCGCATCGCCCAGCTCTATCCCCGTATCGCGCTTCATCTCAACTCTACCGTTACTGCTGACTTCACTGAGTTCGCAACAAAGCAATTCTCATGCGCAGTGTGATGTAGCTCGGAAATCTCTTGGGGGGATGGTTGACGGTCGCCCGAAAACGCCACTTTGGGTCGAAGTGTGACACGACTGACCCAGTATTTTCC
>JANLXP010000870.1:0-4363 GCA_031365165.1 Alphaproteobacteria bacterium | reverse complement strand
GCTTGATAAGCCGACAGTTCGTCGCCACTGCGACCCTCGCCGATCGCCATCACAGCCGCCTCCGCCGCCAGCATGCCGGTCTTCATGGCGTTGTGGCTGCCCTTGATCCGCGGCAAATTCACGAAACCCGCTGAGCAGCCGATCAGCACGCCACCTGGGAAGGTCAATTTCGGCACGGATTGGAAGCCGCCCTCCGTAATCGCGCGTGCACCGTATGCAATACGCTTGCCGCCTTCGAGGAAGGGGCGGATCGTGGGATGGGTTTTGAAACGCTGGAACTCGTCGAAGGGCGAGAGATAAGGATTCTTGTAGTTCAAGTGCACGACGAAGCCGATCGACACAAGGTCTTCACCCCAGTGGTACATGAATGAACCGCCGCCGGTGTTATTGGACAGCGGCCAACCCTGCGTGTGAAGGACAAGGCCTCGCTGGTGCTTGTCAGGCGGGACTTGCCAAAGCTCCTTGATTCCGATGCCGAATTTTTGCGGCTCATGGCCCTCTTCCAACTTGAAACGGGCGAGGAGTTGCTTCGCTAGCGAGCCGCGCACGCCCTCGGCAATGAACGTGTACTTGCCGTGCAGTTCCATGCCGCGCGTGAAGCTTGGTTTCGGTTTGCCGTCGCGGCCGATACCCATATCGCCGGTCGCAACGCCCTTCACAGCGCCTTTATCGTCGTAGAGCACTTCGGCGGCGGCGAAGCCCGGGTAGATTTCGACGCCGAGCGCTTCCGCTTGCGTCGCCAGCCAGCGGCAGAGATTGCCAAGACTGACGATGTAGTTTCCGTGATTGTTCATCAGCGGCGGAAACAGAAAATTCGGGAAACGAAATGAGCCCGCAGGCCCCAGATAAAGGAACCGGTCGTCGGTGACCGGCGTGTCGATCGGTGCGCCCTTTTCCTTCCAATCGGGGATAAGTTCGTTGATCGAGATCGGATCGATAACGGCGCCGGAAAGGATGTGCGCGCCGACCTCGGAGCCCTTTTCAAGCACGCAGACCGTGATTTCCTTGCCGGTCTCGGCAGCGAGCTGTTTGAGACGTATTGCGGCCGATAGGCCCGCGGGCCCCGCGCCCACTATGACAACGTCGTATTCCATGGCTTCGCGTGGGGCCGAACTCATGCTGTCGCTCTTGTCCCTTCAAGACCGGCCAAGGAAGGTGGGTATCAGTGGGCCGGCCAAATGCGGTATCACGAGCCAAGTTAGGGGCCAGGATGGGCCACGGTCAACGCAGGTAGCACATTGAATCAGACGGTCGATCCGACGGAAGCGCGTGCACTGCTCAAGTGGCTGGTCGAGGCCGGGGCAGATGAGGCGTTGGCGGAAGCGCCGGTTGACCGCTTTGCCGTAACGGCGGAACCGACTCTGGTTCCGCAGCTGCGAACCAGCGAGCCGCTGCCGCAGCGCAAACCCGAACCGTTGCCGCAACGTGCGCCGGCTTCGTTTGCGGTTCCCGCGCGCGCGGGTGCCGCGAACGAGATTGCGGCGCGATGCACGACGCTTGGCGAACTCAAGGCTGCCGTTGAAGCGTTCGATGGATGCGCGCTTAAAGTCACCGCGAAGACCACCGTGTTCGCGGACGGTCATCCCGATGCATCCGTGATGCTGATCGGCGAGGCACCGGGGCGCGATGAAGACTTGCAGGGGTTGCCGTTCGTCGGGCGCAGCGGACAGTTGCTCGATCGCATGTTGAATTCGATCGGACTCGATCGAGCATCCAGCGCTTACATCACGAACGTGATCTTCTGGCGGCCACCGGGCAACCGTCCACCCACGCCGGAAGAGGCTGCGATCTGCGCACCCTTTTTGCTACGTCACATCGAACTCAAACAACCCAAGGTTTTGTTGTTGCTCGGCGGCACGCCGGTGAAACACGTGCTGAATGTAGAGGAAGGCATCACGAAAATTCGGGGACGGTGGGGCCGCGTTGTTGTGAACGGCGTTGAAATCCCTGCACTTCCGACGTTTCACCCGGCTTATTTGTTGCGTCAGCCGGGCGCGAAGCGGCAAGCGTGGCAAGATTTGCTGAGCTTGAAGCTGAAGCTGCGCGAGCTTGTTTGAAACGCGGCTCACCCGTAAGAGTCGCCCATTATCTTTCATCAGTCCCGGAGTTCGGCATGATCGCTCGCGTGTTGCGCGTCTTTGTCATTGCCACGTCATGCGCAATTGCGTTGTCGTCGGATGCGAGCTTTGCGGCACCGAGTTCGTTCGTGCGCGTGCTGAGCGACGACGACGTCGTCACGTACAAGCAACTCTTTAAGGCGGCTGAAGCCGGCGACAAAGCACAGATCGCGGCACTCTCGGCGCAGGTGAAGAACAAGTCGCTGATGGGGCATGTCGCCGCGAAGAATTACTTGAGCCCGCAGACGGTGGCTCCATTCGACGATCTGAAAGCCTGGCTCAAGAAGTACGACGACTATCCGGAGGCATCGCGGATTTACGCGCTCGCCGTGCGCAAGGATGCGAAGCGTGCAGGCGAATTGGAAGATCCGGATCGCAGGATCATTCGCGGCAACCTCGACGAATCCGACACGCCGACCGAATACACGAGCCCTGCGGCGGAAGCGGCGGCGAAGAAGCTGAAGGGACTCATTTCTGGCGGCAAGGTCGCCGCTGCCACGGCCTATATCGAGAGCGCCGAGTTGCGCGGCAGCCTATCGCGCGCCGACTTGGGGCGGCTGACGCACCAAGTTGCGGCGGGGCAGTATTATCTCGGCGATTCAACGACGGCGCTGGCGCTGGCCGATAAGGTGTCGGAGCAGGTGCGTTCGGAGGTGCCGGACGCCGATTGGGTCGCGGGTATCGCGGCGTTCCGGCTGCAGAAGTATGACGTGGCGGCTCGGCACTTTGCGGCGCTTGCTGACAACGAAAAAACGTCGTCGTGGATGAAATCGGCGGCCGGGGTTTGGGCCGCGCGATCGTTCCTGATTGCGAAGCAGCCGGAGCGCGTTTCGCGCATGCTCGAAATCGCTGCCGACAAGCCGCGGACATTTTATGGATTGATCGCGCTCAGGCTGCTCGGCCGCGAAGTGCCGTTTACGTGGAACGAACCGAAGCTCGAGAAGGCCGGGTTCGAGCGGATGATGCGCGTCACCGGCATCGCGCGCAGCGTTGCGCTTTATCAGTGCGGCGAGATGGAGGCGTCAGAGGGGTCGATGGCGCGCAGCCACGGGCGGCTCAATCCGGAACTTGATCGGCCCTTCATCGCGCTCGCGCATGAGATGGGCTTTGCGCATGTGCAGCTGCTCGCGGCTGGCGCTGCACGCTCGCCCGATCTGAAATCGGCGGCCTATCCGTTGATGCGGGTTAAGCCCAGCGATGGATGGCAGGTCGATCCTGCGATCGTGCACGCGATCGTGCGGCAAGAAAGCAAGTTCGAGATGCGGGTGACGAGTTCGTCGGACGCGCGCGGACTGATGCAGCTGATGCCGGCGACGGCGGCGGGCACGATGAAGGACACGACGCTCGATAATCCGGGCGCGAAGGCGAAGTTGTTCGACCCTGCATTCAATTTGAGCATCGGCCAGCGATACGTGAAGAAGATGGTCGAGTTCGGTCAGCCCGATGGGAACCTGTTCCATCTCGTTGTCGCCTATAACGGCGGGCCTGGCAATTTGCAGAAGTGGCTGAAAGAGGTCGAGTACCGGGGCGATCCGTTGCTCTTCATCGAGAGTATTCCGTCGCGCGAGACGCGTGGGTACGTCGAACGGGTGGTTGCGAATTATTGGATCTATCAAGACCGTCTCGGCGAACCCAAAACGACGCTCGACCAAGTTGCGCGCGGCGAGTGGCCGGTGATGACGCCGTTCGACCGCCTCCACGTCGCGTCGTTGTACTGATGTCCGCGAGCCGCATCGACGAGACGAAGCCGTTCCTTCCGGTGCGCATCGCCGTGCTCACCGTTTCTGACACGCGCACGCGCGAGAACGACACCTCTGGCGACACGTTGGCCGAACGGGTCACCGGCGCGGGACACGTGCTCGCCGAACGCAACTTGCTGCCCGACGACGCGGTGGCGATCCGAAATCAGGTGACAAAGTGGATCGTCTCGGGCGAGGTGGATGTCATCATCACCACAGGCGGCACGGGCCTAACTGGGCGCGATGTTACTGTCGAGGCGATACGGCCCTTGTTCGAGAAGGAGATCGACGGGTTCTCCGCACTCTTCCATCAGCTGTCGTACGAGAAGGTTGGCACGTCCACCATTCAGAGCCGAGCCTGCGCGGGGCTTGTGCGCGGGACGCTCATCTTTGCGCTGCCCGGCTCCACCGGTGCGGTGAAGGACGGGTGGGACGGGATTTTGAAGTGGCAACTCGACGCGCGCCACAAGCCCTGCAATTTTGTGGAACTGATGCCGCGGTTCGAGG
>JANLXP010000823.1:0-1303 GCA_031365165.1 Alphaproteobacteria bacterium | reverse complement strand
CGTGTCGCTCGCGACGAGCGAGGCGCTCGACATTTTGGCCGGACATTCGGTCATTGCGGATTCGAGCGGCGTGTTCGGCGTCGTGCGCGACTTCATTCACAAGTCGAAAGACGAAGCGATCGAACGCGGGTTGAGTAAGGTGCGATCCAAAATTCCGACACCCGACATCCCAAGCCTTCCGGGGCTGCCGGGACTTCCGAATCCGTTTCGCTGATCAACTTCCCGGTTGATGCTCGGTGATGGCGTTGTAGGCGTTGCCGAAGACACCGGCGGCGAGGGCGGTCGAGATCACGTTGCTGATGAAGGTCATCACCGTCAGTTCTTCGATATGCGCGCGCAATGCCTTGTTGAGGCCTAGCTGCCAAGCCTCCATGCCCTTGCGGAAGGCTTCGGCGCCTGCGTTGGCGTCGGCGCCGCCTATGGCGGGGAATTTTGGGAGCGGTGGAAAGTCGTTGCCGAGGATCATGTAGGCCGCGATGCAGGCCAGGATCACGTAGGGCAGAAATGTCATGATCACGACGAGCAGCATTCTGAGTACGTTGCCGGCCATGAGTTGCCACGAACGTTCCACGCCCAGATTGTTCTCGGCCACGACGACCGCCGAGATGAGGCTTAGGCGCAGGAAGACCCAGATCATCAGAGGCACGAGCGCGAAGGCTGCGATCCCAACGAGGACGCCGAGGGCCGGCACCACGGCTGCGAGCCCGCCGAGCAACGCGAGCACCAGTGCAATGCCGATGCCAGCTGCGACGAGCGCGATCCCGAGCAGGATCGTTACGATGACCAACCGCATTTCCGCGCCGCCGAACCAGAGATAAACGAACAATCCCGGTTTGCGATCGCCTTGGATCACGACACGCAGTAGGGCCACCGTCGCCATGATGCCGGTGACGAAACCCACGATGCCGAGCAGAAATTGCGCGGGAGCCTGCGCCATCGCGGCCGCTGGGTCGGTTTGGTTGTGGATCGCGGCATCCATGATCTGCGGACCGTAGACGTAGGAGAGGGCCGAGCCGATCAAGAGTGGCGCCCAGGCGAGGCGCACGATCGTGCCGATGTCGCCCAATAGGAAGCCGTAGGCCCGGGACACCGTGCCCATGACAGGAATCTTGCTCATACGTTGCCTCAGCCCGTTCGTGATCGGGCGGCACACTAGCCCACAGAAAACGCTTGTCCTATGGCGGGAAAGCCCCAGTCCCACGGCTTTCGCGCAATGCCACTTCCCGGGTGCGCCTTAGAATGGGATAGCGTTCCTTCGATTCAGAACTCAAAACGTCGGCTCATGACCTTGTTTTCGCGTCGC
>JANLXP010000818.1:0-5588 GCA_031365165.1 Alphaproteobacteria bacterium | reverse complement strand
ACCACCGGTGCCGCGCGTGACGGCGGCGTCGAACTGGGCGCGGCCGTCGCCACCGGTCGTGCGCGAGACGAGCTCTTCGTTGTTGCGTGCAACCAGCGTCAGCTTCACGCCGGAGATCGGTGCTGCGGTGCGCAGCGAGCGGACAAAGACGTTCAGGCCGTCTTTGCCTTTGAACGTCGTCAGCGCGAGGTCGGTGTCGACCACGAACTGTGCGGCTTTCGGCTTCCACTCGACGTTTTCTTCGGTCGAAGATTTGTCGGCAGCGTCTTGCGCCACGATCATATAAACGCCCGGCAGCTTTTGCGGCATCGCCTTGCGGATCGGGAACAGCGTGATCGCTTCGTCATTGCGGCGGTTGCCGGGGACTTTCAGCTGGCCGGTCCATACGACCGTGCCTTGCTCGCCTTCGATGTTGTTGCGTTCGTAGTCGTAGAACTCGCGTTGATCGACGACGCCGGTTTGCAGCTGCGACAGCAGGCGATCGCCGACGCGCACGACTTTGATGTCGAGGTTCGCGACGTTCACGGTCGTGATCGGAACGCCATCGGTGTTTTCGCGCGGGAGGACGAGGCCGTTGCCGAAGCGCACGAGTGCGGGCTTGTCGCGCAGTTCGACGGGCAGCGTTTCGGCTTTCGTCAGCTTCTCTTGATCTTTGCCCGCCACCTTCACCGCGGGCAGGCCCGGCTTCAGTTCGAGCTGATACGTCTGACCGAACGCCAAGCCTTGGATGCAGAGGCGATCTTCGGAGACGCGCAGTGCGAACGTCGCTTCGGGATCGAACTTCAGATAGTCCTCGTACTTCGTGGCGCCGCTGTTATCGAGTTTGCGGGTGAAGACGAGACACGCTTCGGGTTCGTCGCCAGACGTTTGGACCTCGAGCCTGCGGAACGCGAAATACGGTGCGGGTTCTTCGGGCGTTGCTGTGACGGGACCGGTCGTCGTGGTGCCGGTCGTGCCGGTCTCGCCGGAGACTGTCGACGTGTCGGCGGTTTGGAAGCCGCCCTGTTGTCCGACGTAACGCACAGACAAAAAGATCGCCGCCGTGAGAGCCACGACGACGGCTAGAACGATCAGCACGCGCTGCATTTGATTGAGTCCCCGAGATCAAAACAGTTCGGCGCGAAGGTCCGATCGCGCCTTGGTTCCGCTTCGTAGCACATCATGCCGATGTGCACAGGTCAGCGGTGACCGTCACACTCTGCCGCCATGTTGTTCGCTTTGGGGCACAAGTTCGGGTTGTTTGAGGCATTTTTTCCCCCGGGCTTGTGCAACGCAGCAACGGGTGCGGTTCATCTTGCACCTGCTAGGTTCGGCCAATGCGAATCGATGTTGCGACGGATACCCTCAGGGTTGTTCAATCGCGGCCTCGCGGGTGACAGCGGCTTATCTGGGAACAGCCCATGCTTGATAGAGTTTTCGGCGTGCGCGGGTGGCTCACCTGTGCGGTTTTTCTGCTGTCGGCGCTGCCCGCGGCGGCTGCGTGCGATATCCCCTCCGCCATTCAAAAGGCGGGCGGGTCGATCGACGCGGCAGCCACGCAGGCGTTCTATGAGGCCTATGGCCAGGTCTGCGCCTGGGACGACAGCGACAGCCAAGTGCTGATTTCCATGCTGCAGACGGCGGGCGATCAGGGGCTGGATCCCGAGATTTTTCACGCCTATGCGGCCACGCGAGCCGACGCGTCGATGCGCGACGTGCTGCTGACCGACGGCGCACTGAAATACGCGGCCGCGATGACGCGCGGGCTGACCTGCGAGCCGCCGGCGAAGACCGACCTCGCTTATTCGCAGTCCGACGCCGAGTTCGTGGACGGGCTGATCGACGCGCTGGCGCAAGACGAGCTCACCCGGTGGCTCGATTCGTTGCCGCCCTCGTCGAGGACCTACACGCAGCTGGTCGACGCCTTGCGGATGTACCGCGCCATCGACGCCGCCGGCGGGTTTCCGGTGTTGCCCGACAGTTTGGTGCAGAAATCGAAGCGCAAGGAACGGAACTTTGCGCCGCTTCGCCAGCGTTTGGTCTTGGAAGGCGACCTGGATTCCGATGACGGGTTGGAGAAATGGGACGCAGCCCTAGAGACGGCGGTCACGCATTTTCAGGGGCGCAACGGCCTTCGCGCCGACGGTAAGATGACGTGGAAGACGCTTGAGAAGCTGAACATTCCGGCCAGCGACCGCGTCGCGCAGATCGGGCTCAATCTTGAGCGTCTGCGCGTGTCGGAGCGCGAGACGCCGGAGACGCGGGTCGAGGTCAATATCCCGGACGCGACCGCCATCTTTCATCGCAACGGCCAAGTGGTGCTTGCCATGAATGCGGTGGTGGGTGCGGCCGGCGGCCACGAGACACCGACGCTGACCAGCATGATCGACACGGTGATCTTGAACCCGACATGGACGGTGCCGCAGTCGATCATCAAGAAGGAGATCGAGCCTGCGATCCGCCGGAACAAGAACTACATCGCCAACAACCACATGTACTGGGCGGGCGAGCAGTTGGTGCAGGAGCCGGGCGCGCACAACGCGCTTGGCCGGGTGAAGTTCGACTTCCCGAACAAATACAGCGTCTATCTGCACGACACGCCGTCGCGCCGGCTCTTCACCGACCCTGAGCGCGCGCAGAGCCACGGATGCGTGCGGTTGCAGAAGCCGCAAGAGTTGGCGGCGCTTCTGCTCGAAGGCGCGGCGGAGTGGAACCAAGACACCATCACCGACGCGATCGACGCCGGCGCAACGCGGCGGATCGCTGTGCCGGAACCGGTGCCCGTCGTTCTCACCTACCGGACCGCTTTCCTTGCGGAGGACGGTACGGTGAACTTCCGGGCCGACGTTTATGGCTGGGACACCAAGCTTGCCGCGAACATGGCACAAAAGGCTGCCGCCATGGGGGCAGAGCCAACACAGTGGTGAGCGATTTCGCGCGCGCCTACCTGTGGCATCTGGTGTGAACGCTCTGCTCGTATTATTGGTGATTCAAGAAAAGTGACGTGGGGACGGCCGGCTCACAACCGGCGGCGAAAAATCGTGCGGTCAGGCCTTTTTCTTCTGGGGATGCTTTTCCTCGTCGGGTGCGCAACGACGGTTGTAAACACAACCGATTCGGCAACCGTGGCGCGTTATGAGGCATTCAAAAGCGCCAACGTGACGTTGCCCATGGGCACACTCGAGGCGGCCGACTGGACCATCAACCGGCCCGCGGCTTACGACCTTTTGGCGGGCGGGCACTGGCGCGAACTTGCCGACCTCGTCCAGCGCAAAGGCATCAACAACGATCTTTCTTGGTATTACCTGGGACGCGCGGCCGAAGGGCTGAACGATGCGAACCTGGCGCGCACGTATTATCAGCGCAGCCTCGATCGCACGACGTCGGAGAAATACAGCGCGAGCTGCCAAGGCAAAGTGATGAGCATGTGCGACGGGTTCGATTTCCCGGACGTCGCACAGGCGCGGCTTGCTTCGCTGCAGGCTGCCGCACCGGCCGATCCTTCCACGCCCTCGATCAGCGACCCGGCCGAAGGCGGCAAGACGAACGCGCTGTTGCGCACCGGGACGGGCTTCACCGTCGATCCTTCGGGCTTCGTGGTCACGAATTATCACGTCGTGCAGTCGTGCGGGGCGGTGTCGTATTTGCTGATGAACAGCAAGTCGGTCGATGCGACGGTGGTCGCCAGCGATCCGGCGAACGACTTGGCGCTCTTGAAGTTGAAGCAGGGTTCGAAGTCTGCGGCGGTGTTTCAAGATCCGGAAAAGCTGCGCGCGGGCGACGATGTGATCGTGTTCGGTTATCCGCTGTTGGGGCAGCTGGCGAGCAGCGGCAACCTTACGCGCGGATCGGTCACCGCTTTGTCGGGCCTTCGCGACGATGCGCGGTATTTCCAGATGTCGGCACCCATTCAGCTCGGCAACTCCGGCGGGCCGGTGTTGAACGCGAGCGGGCGCGTGACCGGGATCGTCACCTATAAGCTGAACGCGGCGCGCGAACTCAAAGCCACGGGCGACATTTCGCAGAACGTGAACTTTGCGCTGAAATCGTCCGTGCTGCGGGCGTTCTTGGATTCGAACAGCGTCAAGTACACGCGCGCCGAAGCCTCCGCCGCCCAAGCGCCCGCCGACGTCGGCATCGACGCCGCAAAGTTCACCGGCATCGTCGGCTGCTATAAGAGCTAATCTTCGCGCGGTAGCGCGGTATCGATTCAGCCCTAAACACGAAGACCACGAAGGTCCGCCAAGAGGCACCAAGAGCTTGGTGCGTCTTCATGAACTTCGTGGCCTTCGTGTTTATGGCTGACTCTAGGCCGCGCTACCGCGCGGGGACTGGTAATGTTCTCGAATCGGGCGTTGGCTATCGGGTAGCTCTGTCAATGAATGTCGTCATTATCGGTGCGGGGCTTGTCGGCATTACGTCGGCGTATGCGTTGCACAAGGCGGGGGCGAAGGTTGTTGTCGTCGAGCGCCGGGCGGGGCCTGGGCTTGAGACGAGTTACGGCAACGCCGCGCTTCAGCATCCGAGCTTGGTCGATCCGTGGAATTCGCCGGGCGTGGCGTGGGACTTGCTGAAGTGGTTGGGGCGCGACGATGCGCCGATGCTTCTCCATCTGGCGCAGGTACCGCAGTTGGCGGGATGGGGTTTGCGGTTCTTGCGGAACTCCAACCCCAAGCGGTTTCAGGCGAATACGTTGAAGAACTTGCGGCTGGCGTTGCTGGCGCGGCGGGAGATGGCGACCATTCGCGAGGAGACGCGGGTTGCCTATCAGTGCCGCAAGACGGGGACGTTGGCCGTTGCGCGCTCGGCCGCGATGCTGAGTGCCGCGCAGGCGCATGCGGCTTTCATCGCGCCGCATGGGATTCAGTTCCGCAGCCTCTCGCGTGACGAGACGGTGGCGTTGGAGCCTGCGCTCCTACCCATCGCGTCGGCGATCCAAGGCGCGGTGCTCTATCCGGAGGATGAGCGCGGCGATCCGCATGCGTTTTCGGTGGAGATGACGAACTATCTGACCGCACGCGGCGTGACGTTTCTGTTCGACACCGAGGTCACTGCACTCCGCGCAGATAAGAAGCGCGTGCGGGCGGTCGATACGTTGGCGGGCGAGATCGAGGCGGATGCGTTCGTGCTGGCGGCGGCGAGCTTGAGCCCTGCACTTGCCGCGCCGCTCAAGGTTCGCATTCCCGTTCGGCCGGTGAAGGGTTACTCCGCCACGATCGAGGCCAAGGGTAATCCGTTCCTGCCCAAGACGCCGGTTTCGGATGCTGGTTTGCATGCGGCGGTCGTGCCGATCGGCGACGATAGGCTTCGCGTTGCCGGCACCGCCGAGTTCGCGGGCTTCGACGACGCGGTGCGCAAGCCCCGGGTCGACAATCTGCTGAAGCTTTTGAAGCGCATCTATCCGAAGTTCGTGGAGAGCGTGGACGTAAGCCACTTCGAGGCGTGGACCGGGTTTCGCCCGGTGAGCCCGGACGGCGTTCCGATCGTCGGGGCCACGCGGATGGCGCGGAACACGGACGGCTCGGATTCGGACTGGGTGATCTTGGGGTTCAGGTTCTTGACCAGCGTGACCTCACCGGAGCTGCACGCCGATCCATCCGCCTTGCGAC
>JANLXP010000814.1:0-22590 GCA_031365165.1 Alphaproteobacteria bacterium | reverse complement strand
CGCACGCCGAGAGGGCGACCGCAAAGGCCATCGGCCACAGGCGTAATAAGAACGTGTTCATGATCGTCCTTTCGAGTGGCGCGAGAGCGCCGGTGAGCGAGACATACGTTGCCTATCCCGCACGCCCACTCACCAGCCTATCAAGAAAACGTGCGGGCGAGTTGAGTATGCATGGAATCGCTAGTTAAGCGCCGCGACCGAGCTAACGACCGTCTGAATTTGTACGAATTTGCTGTGAGGTCGGATCAAGCCGACGGCGCCCCTGATTAGGAGCAAGCGGCCACCAGACTTCTGACTTTCTGCACGCCTTAAGCAAGCAGGAGCGATGGGCTGGCCGGATGCCTCTGGCTCAGCCCGCTCACCGGAAAACTGTCGGAGCGCGGAAGGTGAAGGCGGTCGCCATCAGGCGCGACCAACATCTCCTTCACCAGACCGATGAGTCCGGCAAACACGATGGCCGCGCCGAGCAATTGCCCTGCATCCATGTCACCCTCCACGCAGTAGGACGTCTTCAGAGAGTTGGATCTCGCCGCACCAAACCCAACACCAGGCTCAGGGCGAATAAGACGAGAAACACAAAGAACAACGCGCGCGCGATCTCTACGGAGATGACGGCAACACCGCCGAATCCCAGAACGCCCGCGACGAGCGCAACGACAAGAAAAATAAGAGCCCACTGCAACACGGCTTTTCCTCCGCTTGAGCGGAGACCCATTCTCCGCACCATCATTGACTCAACGCATCGCTGCAGTGCAGGTTCCGGGTGCCTCCAAGGATCCGCCTTTCCTGCGGAAGGAGTTCCGATTCGGAACTCACATGGAACTTTTGCTTCGCACACGCGTTTAACATCCGCGCTCTCGCAAGAGATGCTCGTTCACACTTGTTTCTGATCATCACCGCCCTCGCGGAAGGACGGACAATTCATGCTGGGCTTAGACAAGACGACCGCATCCCGAGCAAAACACCTTCACGCGACGCCCCTCGACCTTGTCCCCTCCTCATCAGATTGGCATGACGAGGAGCTTGTTCGGGACGAACTTCTTAGCGCCGACGCTTTGGAGCGGCACGCCGAGGAACTGGCGGCATCGCAACAAATCTCGCCGCGAGCGCAAAGGGCGCGCCTCTTAAACGCGCGTCTGCGCTCAAACGAAGCAACGTTGCTCGCGGCGTATCGCAGCATCGCAGCCGCCGTCGCGAAGGGATTGCCTATTACGCCGGCGGCCGAATGGCTCGTCGACAACTACCATCTGGTTGAGGACCAAATCCGGGAAATCCGGCTCGACCTTCCACCTGGTTATTATCGCCAACTACCCAAATTGGCCGACGGGCCACTCAAGGGGCTTCCGCGCGTCTTCGGCCTAGCGTGGCACTTCATCGCGCGCACCGACAGCCGTTTCGATACCGAGTTACTGCGCGGCTTCGTCAACGCCTATCAACGTGTGCAACCGCTGACGATCGGCGAACTGTGGGCGGTCGCAATCACGTTGCGCATCATGCTTGTCGAGAATCTCCGTCGCGCAACCCGGCGCATCATGAACGGGCGCCAGCAACGCGAATATGCTGACGCGCTTGCCGATCGGTTGCTAGCAGCAAAGAACGCTGAGCCCGCATCGATCGAAAGCTTCCTTCGCCCATTTGAAAAGGCGCCACTCACGCCGACTTTTGCTGCACAACTTGCGCAGCGTCTGCGCGACCAGGACCCAGCCCTCACGCCCGCCACGCAATGGCTGGACGCAAAGTTGCACGCACAGGGTACGTCGACCGAACTCGTGGTTCATGCCGAGCATCGGCGTCAAGCAGCGATGACGGTAACCGTGCGCAACATCATCACCAGCATGCGCACGGTTTCCGCGGTCGACTGGGCGGCGCTGTTCGAAAGCATCAGCCCGGTCGATGCAGTATTGCGGGGTGCGAGCAACTTCGCAGATATGGATTTCGCGACGCGCGATCACTACCGCCGCGCGATCGAAGAGCTCTCGCGCGGGTCGAAGCTGACCGAAATCGAAGTTGCGCAGCATGCCCTTCGCGCCGCCATGACTGCCGCGCGCCGGGAACCCGCCTCCCGGGACTCCGGAAAATCACGCGAGAGCGACCCGGGATACCATCTCATTTCAACCGGCAGGCGCGCGTTCGAGCGTTCGATTGACTTTGTGCCCCCTGCCCGCTCGCGCCTGGGTCGGGCTGCGGCGGTCGCTGGCTTCTGGGGATACATAGGCGCGATTGCGCTCGTCACCAGTGTCTTCATCGGGGTCATGCTTACCCTCTTCGACAGTCCGCTGCTCGGTTGGTGGCCAGCTCTCGCGGTTCTTGGCTTGCTCCCCGCAATGGATGCGGCCGTTGCCGTGGTGAACCAGTTCGCAACGTCTCAGTTTCCGGCAACCAGCTTGCCCGCCCTCGAACTGCGCGAAGGCATTCCGAGCGATCAGCGCACCATGATCGTCGTGCCGACGCTCCTCACCTCGCTTGCGTCTGTATCGGAGCAAATCGAGAACTTGGAGGTGCACTATTTGGCCAGCCAAGACGGTGAGGTCTACTTCGCCCTTCTAACCGATTGGACTGACGCGTCAGAGCCGAGTGCCAAGGGCGACGACGAACTGCTCGATGCCATCGCCGCGGGGATCAAACGCTTAAACGAACGATATGGACCGGCACCGAAGGGTGACCGCTTCTTCCTGCTCCACCGGCGACGCGTGTGGAACGGAAGCCAAAAACGTTGGATGGGCTGGGAACGCAAGCGCGGAAAATTGCACGAACTCAATCGCCTTCTACGCGGAGCAACGGACACCACATTCGTAGGGCAACACATCGGCAACTTGCCGCCAAGCGTGCGCTACGTGATCACGCTGGACGCCGACACGAGGTTGCCGCGAGGTGCCGCGCGCCGGCTTGTCGGAAAGATGGCGCACCCCCTGAATCGTCCTCGCTTTGACTTGCGAACGGGACGCGTCGTGGAAGGTTATGCAGTCCTCCAGCCGCGCATCACCGCCACCCTGCCGACCGGCAAGGAACAGTCACTGTTTCAACACGTCTTCTCGACGAATGGCGGCTTGGACCCCTACACCTCAGCAGTATCCGACGTTTATCAAGACTTGTTTGGCGAAGGCTCCTACGCCGGCAAAGGCATCTACGACGTAGACCTGTTCGAAGCCGCTCTCGCCGACCGCGTCCCAGAAAATACACTCTTAAGTCACGACTTGTTCGAAGGGATATTTGCACGCGCGGGTCTAGTGTCGGATATCGAATTCTTCGAAGACTTTCCCGCGCGCTACGACGTGGCGGCATCGCGTCTGCATCGTTGGGCGCGCGGCGACTGGCAGCTCCTGCCCTGGATATTCGGACGCGGCGCGCCGGGCAACGATCAGGACCAGTCATCCATACCGCTCGGCGGCATGTGGAAGATGCTCGACAACCTCCGCCGTTCCCTGTCCCCACCGGCGAGCGTTCTGGCACTGGCGGTCGGCTGGACGCTCCCCTTTCACCTCGCGTTGCCCTGGACCATCTTCGTCCTAACGACAATCGCAATCCCCCCGTTACTCCCAGTATTCGCCGCGCTGCTCCCGCTGCGTCCGGGCATATCCGTGCGAAGCCATTTTCAAGCTGTGCTGAGGGACATCGCCCTAGCATTCAGCAGGCTTGCGTTTTCGATTGTTTTTTTGGCGCACCAAGCTTGGCTGATGATCGACGCCATCGCCCGCACGCTCTTTCGATTGTTCTTCACCCATCGGCGTCTTTTGGAATGGGTCACCGCCGCGCAAGCGAAGTATCGACCGCAGCTCGATATCGCCAACGCCTACAGCCAAATGGCGGGCGCGATCGCAATTGCTGCCGGAGTACTCGCCGTATCACTGCTTTCCAATCAGGGGTCGGCGATCATCGCTCTGCCGTTCGCCGCCATGTGGGCCCTCTCGCCGCTCGTCGCGCGTTGGTCCAGCGCATCACCGCTAACCGCCGACCGCGCAGCCGTCTCGCAACAAGACGCAGACACTCTGCGACTAATTGCACGCCGCACGTGGCGCTACTTCGAAACGTTTGTGACGGCCGAAGACAATTACCTCCCGCCCGACAATTATCAGGAGGACCCCGAACCCATCGTCGCCCACCGTACGTCCCCAACCAATATCGGCTTGTATCTCCTGTCGGTCGTCGCGGCGCGCGATCATCGCTGGATCGGCGAACTGGAGATGGTCGAGCGTCTAGAGCAAACGTTCGCGACGATCGCGCGCCTGGAACTTTATCGCGGCCACTTACTCAATTGGTACGACACCCGCGACTTGCGGCCCCTTGAGCCGAAATACGTTTCTTCAGTCGATAGCGGGAATTTGGCCGGTCACCTGATCGCCGTAGCCAGCGCGTGCGCGGATCGCGAGTCGAGCCTGAAAACCGCGTGGCGACAAGGCGTCGACGACGCTCTCGCCCTTGTCGAAGAAGCACTCGGCGTCAAGAGCGCGACCGGACCTCGCGTCGATCAAGCAAAAGTCCTTGAGCAACTCAGCGCTCTGAGATCTGTCGTCGACCAAGTGAGCAGCGAAACAGACGAAACGCACACGCTCACACATGCACTGGCTCAGGCGGTCAGGCTCGTGCAGACCTCCGAAGAGCTGGCGCTCGAACGCAACGACCCGCGCACCTCCGATATCGTGATCTGGAGCAAGGCTGCACAGCAAACGATCGAGAGCCACGCACGCGATCTGGAATCCGGCACCAACATCCCCGAGCGCCTCGCCACACTTGCTCAAACGGCGCGCGCCATCTTCGACGCCATGAATTTCCGGTTCCTCTTGAACGATGACCTGAAGTTATTCTCGATTGGCTACGTCGTTAGCTCCGAAACCCTGGATCCCAGTTGCTACGACCTGCTGGCGTCCGAGGCGCGTCTAACCAGCTTCATCGCCGTCGCCAAAGGCGACGCGCCAAATCGGCATTGGTTCCGCTTGGGCCGCGTGGTCACGCCGATCGACAGCGGTGCCGCATTGATCTCGTGGTCGGGCTCGATGTTCGAGTATCTCATGCCCTCCCTTGTCATGTCTGCGCCGGAGGGAAGCCTGCTCGCGACGACCAACAGGCTGATCGTTGGCCGCCAAATCGCGCACGGACGCAAGCTCGGCTTGCCATGGGGGATATCCGAATCTGCATACAACGCTCGCGACTTGGAGTTCACCTATCAATACTCGAACTTCGGCGTACCCGGCCTCGGACTCAAACGGGGCCTGTCGGAGAACGCTGTCATTGCGCCCTACGCGACTGCGCTCGCCGCTATGATCAACCCGGCAGCAGCTTGCGCGAACTTTGCGCGATTAAAAGCCATAGGCGCGCGTGGCCGATACGGCTTTTACGAAGCCGTCGATTTCACATTATCCCGCGTTCCCGAAGGCCAAACTCGAGCCGTCGTCCGCGCTTTCATGGCCCACCACCAAGGAATGACGATCGTTGCCATAGCCAATATTTTGGGCGACGGCAGCATCAGGGCGCGCTTTCACGCCGATCCCCGAATTCGCGCCACAGAGCTTCTGCTCCAGGAACGTTCGCCGCGCGAAGTGGCCTTAGCGCATCCGCGCGCAGAAGAAGTCAAAGCGGCACCAAAGCTTATCGACCTTGGCGCACCACAGCCGCGGCGTATTTCATCACCGCATATTTTCCCACCCGAGACGCATCTGCTATCGAACGGGCGTTACTCCGTCATGATGAGCGCCGGTGGCGGCGGGTACAGCCGGTGGGGCGATGTTGCGATTACACGCTGGCGCGAAGATGCGACCTGCGACGACCACGGTACGCACATTTATCTGCGCGACACGAAGTCAGGAGCCGTTTGGTCAGCCGGGTATCAGCCAACCGCCGCAGAGCCCGACGATTTCAACGTGGTATTTGCAGAAGGGCGCGCGGAGTTCGTGCGCCGCGACGGTACGCTGACGACGGCCCTCGACGTCATCTTGTCACCGGAGAGCGATAGCGAAGTTCGACGCGTAACCGTATCGAACCACGGCACCCGCCTACGCGAGATCGAGGTAACGCAGTACGCGGAGCTCGTATTGGGAACGCCGGCAAGTGACTGGGCGCATCCCGCCTTTTCGAAGTTGTTCGTCGAGACCGACTACATCGCGTCGAAAGGTCTTCTGCTGGCCACGCGCCGGCGACGTGCGCCGCACGAACCGGAAATCTGGGTCGCGTCGCACTCCGTCGTCGAAGGCGAAGGCGTGGGGGCGTTGCAGATCGAAACGGATCGTGCGCGATTCATCGGCCGCGGACGGAGCGCGCGTGACCCCTTAGCAATCTCGGATCAACGTCCGTTGTCGAACACGGTGGGCACGGTTCTCGACCCCGCCTTTGCCGCGCGGCGCCGGATTCGCATCCCGGCCGGCGGCTCCATCCGCGTCGCCTTTTGGATGTTCGCAGGCCGAACGCGCGACGAGGTTATAGCGCTTGCCGATAAGCACCGTGAGCCCAACGCTTTCGATCGCGTCACGACGCTCGCCTGGTCTCAAGGGCAGATCGAGCGCCAGCACATAGGCATCACTGCCGACCAAGCCAATCAATTCCAACGTCTGGCGAGCCATCTGGTTTACGCGAACCCGGCGTTGCGCCCTCCATCAGGAACAATTGAACACGGCGCGCAACCACCGAGCGCGCTGTGGGCGCACGGAATTTCGGGCGATCTGCCGATAATTCTGGCGCGCGTAGACACGGATGAGGAGCTTCCGTTCGTGCGGGAACTCCTTCAAGCGCACGAGTATTGGCAGCGACGGCAATTCGATGTCGATCTCGTCATTCTCAACGAAAGAACGGCATCCTACGTTCAAGATCTGCAGAGCGGATTGGAATCACTGGCGCGCGTGAGTCAGTCCCGCCGGCGCGTCTCCGATTCCCAACGGCGCGGCAACGTCTTCGTGCTGCGGCGCGACCTTATTTCACCCGAAAGCCGCAATGCTCTCATGGCGGTCGCTCGCGTCGACCTCGCCCGGCGCCGTGGCACCCTGTCCGAGCAGCTTGAGCGCCTGTCAAAACGCACCACCGAAGCCGCTCCAACCCGCCACCGGCCGGCAGCATCGATGTCACCCGAGCGCGGCCCCACGCCCGCTACCCCAGTGCTTGAATATTTCAACGGCATCGGCGGCTTCGGTGCAGATGGTCGCGAATACGTCGTCGCTCTAACCGACAAACTCTCAACGCCTGCCCCTTGGTTGAATGTTGTCGCAAACCCTCAATTCGGGTTTCAGGTTTCGGCCGATGGCAGCAGCTTCACGTGGGCCGGCAGCAGTCGCGAAAATCAAATTACGGCTTGGTCGAACGATCCTGTCCGCGATGAGTCGCCGGAAGCGATCTACATTCGTGACGACGAAAGCGGTGAGGTTTGGACACCGACCCCGGCGCCGTCACGCCACGCGTCGGCCTCATACTTGGTACGCCACGGCCAGGGGTACACCCGCTTCGAGCACACCGCGAGCGGCGTGACGTTCTATTTGCTTCAGTACGTCGCCAAGGACGACCCGATCAAGATTTCCCGTCTAACGGTTCGCAACACATCCGGACGCGTAAGGCGGTTCACGCTGACGGGCTACGTTGAATGGCTGTTAGCGCCCCCACGTGGCGTATCGGCCCCGACGGTGATCACGGATATCGATGTCGAAACCGGCGCGGTGTTGGCGCGAAACCCGTGGAGCGCGGCGTTTGGCAAGCAGGTCGCGTTTGCCGATCTTGCCGGACAGCAAACGTCGTGGACTGCCGACCGTCTGGAGTTTCTAGGTCGGAACGGACGCACGGCAATGCCTGCGGCGTTGGTTGGCAAGGCGAGCCTATCAGGCAAGGCCGGCGCAGGGCTCGACCCTTGCGCAGCGTTGCAACGCTCGATCGAATTGAACCCAGGCGAGGCAGCGGAAATTTGCCTTTTTGTCGGTGCAGCGCGCGACGCGGAGCAAGCGCGATCGTTGATCCGCAAATACCGCGCGGCCGATCTGAACAAGTCTTTGGACGAAGTGACCGAGTTCTGGGACGGCGTCTTGAACAAAGCACAGGTCAAAACGCCCGATCGCAGCATGGACATCATGCTCAATCGTTGGCTCTTGTATCAAACACTCGCGTGCCGCCTCTGGGCGCGTTCGGCTTTTTACCAATCGGGCGGCGCTTACGGCTTTCGAGATCAGCTTCAGGACTCGACCGCGATGATGCTGGCGATGCCCGAGCTCACACGCGCACATCTACTGCGCGCGGCGGCGCGCCAGTTCGTGGAAGGCGACGTCCAACATTGGTGGTTGCCTCACACAGGCCAAGGCGTGCGAACCGGTTTCTCCGACGATCGTTTGTGGCTGTGCTACGCGACGGCCCAGTACGTCGCGACAACGAACGATCAAGCGGTGCTCGACGAAAATGTGCCGTTCATCCACGGACAAGCGCTGCGGCCAGGCGAGGAGGACGCGTTCTTCGAGCCAACCGTAACCGACGAACGCGCCTCGCTCTTTGAGCACTGCGCACGAGCGCTCGATCTCAGCCTCGCCGTAGGAAGTCACGGCCTGCCCCTGATTGGCACCGGCGATTGGAACGACGGCTTCAACCGCATAGGCACGGGCGGCAAAGGCGAGAGCGTATGGCTGGGCTGGTTCCTTTGCACAGCGTTGGATTCGTTCATTCCGATCGCACGCCGACGCGGCGAGGCAGCACTCGCCGAACGCTGGCACTTGCACCGCGAAATCCTGCAAGTGGCACTTGAACGTGACGGCTGGGATGGCGACTGGTACAGGCGCGCCTTCTTCGACGACGGCACGCCGCTAGGTTCCGGCAGCAATGCCGAATGCCGCATCGACTCGATAGCGCAGTCTTGGGCAGTGCTATCGGGTGCCGCCGACCCCGACCGGGCGCAGCGCGCAATGTCGGCTGTCGACACTCTGTTGATCGATCGCCAGAACGGACTGGCGCCCCTGTTCACCCCCGCGTTTGACGGGAACCACGTCGATCCCGGTTACGTCAAAGGCTACCCGCAAGGCATCCGCGAGAACGCCGGCCAATACACGCATGCAGCCGTTTGGTCGGTGATGGCGTTCGCGGCACTTGGTCAAGGCGACAAGGCGGCGGGCCTATTTTGGTTGCTGAACCCCATCAATCGCGCACGGACCTTGAACGAAGCGCAACGCTATCGCGTCGAACCCTACGCAGTCGCCGCAGACGTCTACACCGTGCCGCCTCACGTCGGGCGCGGCGGTTGGACTTGGTACACAGGCGCGGCCGCTTGGCTCTACCGGGCCGGCCTCGAATCCATCCTGGGCATGAAGGTCGAGGGAGAGACCTTGCGCATGGCACCTTGCATACCGGCGACATGGCCGGGCTTTGAGGTTCGCTTCAAATACCGCTCAACGCTCTATGAAATCATTGTCGAGAATCCAAAACGCGTGAGCTCGGGTGTTCTTGAGATCAAGCTCGACGGCAAGGCCGTTTCCGGAGCAGTGCAACTGAAAGACGATGGATTGGTGCATCGCGTCCTGGTCGCGATGGGTTAACGGCGGAAATGTGGTCGCGCCGGTTCCATCGATGGAACTTTTTTCCCGTCGGCGCGTTTTTAATCAGCCAATTCCGTTGCAACGCCTCCGCGATCAATAGGAGCTAATCATGCCTCTCATCCAACTTGTCGTCGCATTGATTGTCGTTGGTGTCCTCCTTTGGGCGGTCAACAACTACATTCCCATGGACGGAAAGATTAAGCAGATCCTCAACATCGTGGTCGTGGTGGCCGTTGTGCTTTGGTTGCTTCAAGTCTTCGGTCTACTGAGCGGGTTACGCGTCGGTTAGCCGGAAATATCGAGCAGAACGTTTGGCGCCGCGATCCGAAACCGCGGCGCCAAAACATTTGTACAGACGTTTCGTTGCACACGAACCCCTATGCAAAAGCGCCGCACCCGAGGAACTAAAGCAGTTCCATCGTGTTTTCTGATCCAGCGTCGTCGTCGGCATAGGGCCGCAAACTGACGCGCCCCAAACTCTTGAAGGAGTGCAAAATGCTGAGAACAACCATGATGACGTCTTCGGCTATCGTCGCGTTGCTCGCGGTCGCGGCCTGCGGACAACAGACTGATCAGGCAAAGCAAGACCAAGCGAAGCAAGAATCGCAACAACAGCAAGCCGAAGAAATCGCCGCCCAGCCGGCGCCGACGGTTGCTGATCGCACGGCTGCAGAAACCGCCAACGAAGTCGAGCAGGTCGCAGCGCCGACGACGCAGTTCACGCCAACGGAATTGGCCAACGGGCTAAATGGCGAGGCGGTTCCGAGCCCGGCCACCGCGTTGGCCACTGCTGCCGTTAAGACCTCAAGCGGCGAAGCTCTAGGCGAAGTCCGCTCCGTCGTCGTTGCCCCGAACGGCAAGGCAAGCGCCGTCATCGTCGAAGTCGGTGGCTTCTTGAACGTCGGCGAACGTGGCGTTTCGATCGAAGCAAAGCGGTTCACCTACCTGAAGGAGCGCAACATTCTGGTCGTGTCGATCGACAAGACCGAAGTCGAGAAACTCCCGACCGTTCCGCCGGCATAAACAACTCTAGAACCGGGCGCTGGCAACTCCAGCGCCCGGACTCGAATTCCGGGTCACGGTATTGTCTCTCCCCAGCTGGCGCGCACTTGCCGCGCTCCGTGACCCGGCTCTTCCTTGCTGCTTCGCAGCATCCCGGCCAGAACTGCCCGCAAATGCGCCAATTTCCTCTGACCCGCGCAACGGCGTAACTTTATTCTTCGCTACCTGGAACCATTCTTGAAACCGGGTGTTTTCAACCGATTGCATAGTATTTTGGCCCGCATCGGGGGGCGCATTGCATGGGAATCCGGGACGGGTTGACCGCCGTCGCCCCGCTTTGCGCGATTTTGACGTTCGCCCTTGCCGCTCCGCTGCACGCCGATGACACGCCGTCCGTAGAAGACCTGCGCGACCTTTCGATTGAGGACCTCGCCAACCTTCCCGTGACGTCTGTTTCGAAGTCGGCTCAGCCGCTGAGCGAAGCACCTGCGTCGATTTTTGTCATAAGCTCAGACGACATCCTTCGATCCGGAGCACGTACGATCCCGGAAATGTTGCGCCTCGCGCCCAACCTATTCGTGGCGCGCATCAACCCAAGCGACTATGTGATCACAGCACGTGGCTTTAGCACGAGCTTCGACGCGCAGAATTTCTCGAACAAGCTCTTGGTGCTCATCGACGGACGCAGCGTCTACAACCCCTTGTTCTCAGGCATGTATTGGGACCTGCAAGATGTTCCGCCCGAAAACATCGACCGCATCGAAGTCATCAGCGGCCCCGGCGCGACGCTCTGGGGTGCGAACGCGGTCAACGGCGTCGTCAACATCATCACGCGCTCGGCGTCCGAAACCCAAGGTGGCATCGTTAGTTTAGGCGCCGGCAATCTGCGCAGTAGCGCTTCCGTTCAATACGGCGGCAAGCTGAGTGAAGACGCTTCATACCGCGCATACTTCAAGACCTTCTACGAAAACGCTTTCGACATGACGAACGGCTTTTCCGCGGACGATGGATGGTCAAAGCCGCAAGCCGGCTTTCGTGTCGATTGGAAGCCCGATGGCGAAGCCTTCACGTTTCAGGGCGACATCTACCAAGGGCGCGAAGACCGCGCGCCGGACTTGAGACTGTCTGGCGGCAATCTGCAAGGTACGTGGCAGCATGCGTTTGAGGACGGATCCTCTCTGCAGGTGCTCGCCTACTACGACACGCTGACCCGGCGTCCCACCGATCACAACGGTGGCTTCGTGGTCGATACTTACAATCTAGAATTCCAACACAGCTTCGCGCTCGGGACCTGGAACAAGGTCGTGTGGGGCGCGAACCAGCGTACGACCGATTACGACATCGTCCCGCAGATCGGTGCAACGTCTCTTCTGTTCGCGCCGGACACCGGCCAACTCAATCTGACCAGCTTCTTCGTTCAAGATCAGATGGCGCTGAGCGACGACTTCGATCTTATCTGGGGCCTTAAGCTCGAGAGAGATCCTTATTCTCATGTCGAACCCATGCCCAGTGTGCGCGCAACCTGGCGTGTTGACGAGACAACAATGCTCTGGGCTGCCGTCTCACGAGCAGTCCGCTCACCAACCCCGTTCGATACGGACGTGGTCGAGCGCCTGGGCGCGGTGGACTTCTTGATTGGCAATCCGAACTTCCTGCCGGAGAAACTCACGGCCTATGAGATCGGCGTTCGCACCCAACTCTCACCGCGCGCGTCGCTGACAGTGTCCGTGTTCGACCACGAATACGACGATTTGCGCAGCATCGAGTTCGCGCCCGGTGGTGGCCTCCCAATTCAGTGGGGCAATCTTATGGAGGGCCGCATCTCGGGCGTCGAAGCCTGGGGCAGCTATCAGGTGGCCGAGTGGTGGCGGTTGTCGGCGGGACTAACCATTCAGAACAAGGAAGTTAGCTTCAAGCCCGGGGCCAGCGGTCTCCTCGGCGCACCGCAAGCCGGCGACGATCCTGAGCACCAAGCCTTTGTGAAATCGTCGATGGACTTGAGCGACGACGTAACCCTGGATGCAAACCTGCGATGGATCGGCGGGCTGCCCGCGCCGAAGGTCGCGTCCTATGTCGAACTCAACGCACGAATCGCGTGGGCGATCACCGAGAAGCTTGAGCTTTCGGTCTCGGGAACAGATCTGCTACACAACGATCATCTGGAATTCACGGCACCGCCAAGCGACGAGATCCCGCGTGGCGTATTCATCGAAACACGATGGAAATTTTAGCTATGCCGACTTCGCGGATCTTCGCGCACATCTCCTCGGCCATATTCCTGCTGCTCAGCTTTGCACCCGCCGGTGCGGGCCCGCTTGAATACGCTGTGAAGGCAACGTTTCTACCCAAGTTCGCGCCGTTCGTTCAGTGGCCCACCGCTGCGATCGGCCCACCCGGAACCCCGCTTGTGATCTGCGTACAGGGCGACGATCCGGTCGCAGCGTTGGCGGAGCGCGCCGCAACCGGCCAGGTCGCCTGGTCGCGGCCAATGGCTGTGCGCCGCCTCGCGATCATCGGACCCAATTCGGGTTGCCACATCGTCTACATCGCGGGCTCCGCCGCGCAACCGCTGGGCCAAGCGCTAGCGGCGCTTCGTCGTGCACCCGTATTGACCATCACTGACGCAGGCGCGGCCAAGGGCGGACGCGGCATGATCGATTTCGCGCTGACAGGCAACCGGGTCACTTTCGATATCGACGACGCGGCCGCAGCAGAGAGTGGCCTCGTCATCAGTTCGAAGTTGTTGGGCCTGGCCCGCTCGGTGAATCGCAGATGACCCTTGCGCCCCCAAAATCTCAAAGCATCGGCGCAACCAGTCTGGCGGGTTATGCCGGCATTGCTCTAGCGATCTTGCTCACCGCCGCAACGTTGCTTTTTATGCTCTACCGCGAACAAACATTGCGCGGCCAACAGATCGAGCAAATCAAAGTCCAAGCGCAAATCCTCGCTGGCACAGTAGGCGCGGCACTTGCATTTGAAGACCGCCAAACCGCGCAAGAATCTGTCAACACGCTGTCGGCGATCCCGAGCCTGCTTGCGGGCGCTGTCTATGACAGAAACGGTGCTCGCTTCGTCGGCTTTACCCGCACCGGTCCAGCTTTACCCGACAAGGTCGATATGACAACCACACGGGTCATCGATCATGACGTGATCGTAACGCTGCCGGTGATACAGGGTTCGGCTTCGCTAGGTTACGTGTCGCTCAAGGCTGCTCTGGAACCGGCCGGGCGGAGCGCCGCGCGTTACACGATCATGGCAGCGTTGGTTGTGCTGGCGACCCTCGCGATCGCCGCGCTTATTCTCGGCCAATCCACACTGCGGCGAGCCAATCGCAAACTCGCCGGCCAAGCCGACCTCCTTACGCTCGCCAATCGCAAGCTCCAGGACGAGATCGTCGAACGCGAGAAAGCAGAAGACGCCCTGCGCCAAAGCCAGAAGATGGAAGCCATCGGTCAGCTGGCAGGTGGCATTGCTCACGACTTCAACAATTTACTCGGCATCGCCAAAGGCAACCTTCACCTGCTGAAGAAACGCGCAGCACAAGGCAGCACCGACACCGAGCGCTATGTCGCTTCGGCGGACGAGGCGTTGACGCGTGCAGCCACATTGACGCAACGCATCCTTGCGTACTCGCGTCGGCAAGATCTGTCACCGACCAAAGTCAATCTGAGCGACCTTATCACCGGCATGCAGGAACTCATCAAGCACTCGGTCGATGAGCGCGTCGCAATCGATCTGCGGCTCCACGCAGACTGGTTCGTCTTGTGCGATGTAAGCCAGATGGAAAACGTGGTGCTTAATCTCACCAACAATGCCGGCGATGCAATGACCCAGGGCGGATGCCTAACGCTCGCCACCCGCAATGTGACGATGGACGCGGATGGCGGCCTTGATGCGCCGCATCGGGGTGACTATGTCGAAATTGCCGTGTCGGACACCGGCACCGGCATGGACGAAGAGACGCGGAAAAAGGCAATGGATCCGTTCTTCACGACGAAGCCGGTGGGAAGAGGAACCGGGCTTGGATTAAGCACTTCGTTCGGCTACGTGCGCCAGTCGTTGGGACACATGCGCATAGAGAGCGTCCAAGGCCAAGGCACCACGATCACGATCCTCATGCCCCGCTACGTCGAGAAATAGCGTGTCGGAACAACCCAACCAACACGACAGTGAAAGCGGCCCGCCGCGCACCATCTTGGTCGTCGAAGACGAGACAATGTTGCGGATTGTCGCTGCGGAAGTGCTGACCGATGCTGGTTTCAAAGTGATGGAAGCCGCACACGGCGGAGAGGCGCTCAAGATCCTGCAATCGGGCGAGCAGATTGATCTCGTGCTGAGCGACGTAAAGATGTCCATCATGAACGGCTATCAATTGGCCGAGGCCAGCCTTGCCCTACAACCGGAACTCAAGTTCTTGTTGATGACGGGCTATAGCCAGGAACCCTTGCCACCACTTCTGTCGCGCGCGGGAATCGAAGGGCTCCGTAAGCCGTTCGAGTTCGGGCAACTGGCAAAAATCGTGCGCCAAGTCCTCGAATCCTGACGCTATCGGGCGAGCCGCTAACTCGCTACCGGTTGCCCATGTTTCACCTTGGCGCCATTCGATGCGCGGGTCATGGGCGTCGGGATCCCATCCTTTAGATAGGCCTTCTTTAGTTCCTGCTTTCTTGCCGCAAGCCGAACGCCCAATTCCATCAGATCGACATCCGACGCTTTCGCCTGCGCGAACAAGCCGTCGCGCTGCTCCTCTTCCTTGACGTGATGCTTGATCATCTCTGACAAGACTTTCACTTTTGCGTCGTAGAACTCCTCTTCGGGTGAGCCCGCTATGAGTTCGGCAAGCAACTGCTTAGCGCCGTCGTGCTCGACGTAAGCCTCATCGAGCAAATCCTCCTCAACTTCACCCCGGCAGATCGGATACAGCAGTTCTTCCTCAATGGTCGTATGGACGCAAAGTTCCATACAGATTTTCTGAGCAAGCTTGGCTTTTTGAGCCGTCGTATGGGCGGTCTCGTACTTGCCGAACAATTCCTCCACCGCACGATGATCGGCCTTCAGCAAAGCGACTGCATCCATCGCGCTTGTCGACGCTTTCGCAGGCTTCCTAGAGGTCTCGATGTCCATGACGGCTTTCCTCGCGATGTGGGGTTTCTGACGCAGGCGCGCAATGTTCGTAACGCACCAAGGGTGCGCGAGTTCCGCCGAACACGCTAACCAGCCGCTTCACCATGAGTTGGGTAGGAAACGGGGATTGCTGGCCAACTCGGCGACGAATCCCACGCGCTCTGGCCAAGGCGGCCTTTTGCGCTAACCCGTAGATTTGGTGAGCCCAGATGGGATCGAACCATCGACCCTCTGATTAAAAGTCAGATGCTCTACCGCTGAGCTATGGGCCCCCAAAGGGAGGCGGAACCTACGGAGAGCCGCCGGTCGGGTCAATGCGGTGTTTTTGGCGGTTTCGGCCGCAGAAATTTGGGGGCGAGCGAAAAGCGCACCAATCGCGGTGGTGTAGCCTGAAACGCCGGAGGTACCCATGAGTCGCGCCGAACCCAGCCCCAAGGCATCGAAGGCCGTCTATTTCGACACCCCAAATCTCTATGTCCGCACGCTGACCGTGGACGACGCCACGGACCGTTGGACGTCTTGGTTCGAGCAAGCGGAGGTACGCGAAAGCCTGAACCTAGGCCCACAGAGCCGCACGAAGGCGGACATGATCGCCTACATCCGCACATTCGACCAGGATACGAACATCCTGCTCGGCATCTTCGATCGCACGAACGACCTGCTGACGGCCATTGTGACCGCCGAAATCGATTGGGGCCTCGGGCGGTATCTTGCCAACACCATCGTCGGCGAGGCCGACTATCGCCACCGCGGCGTCATGCTGGAAATTTCCGTGCCGTTTCGAACATACTTCTTCGAGACGCTGAACCTGAAAGTCATGACGGCTGCCGCCCTCGCAACGAACAAAGCGATCATCGGTTATCTCGAAAAGACGGGTTGGACGCGAAACCAAACGATAAAGAACCGCGCCCGATCGGCTGTCGACGGAAGTCCCGTCGATCTGCACCTCTACAGCATCACGCGCGAAGCCTGGAACGCGTGGAAGGAAGCCAACCCGGATTTGGTGGCCGCGATGATTGCGGGCACGTATCACAAATAGAAAAAGGGCCCGTGCTGCGCGCGGGCCCTTCGTAACCTAAGACTCAGTCTACGGGGTCGAAATCGCACCGGCCACTGGCGGCGCCGCGCCGAATGTCGGGGTATCCAATTCCGCACCATCGCGGTCGTTCGAGCGCAGCGAGGCTTGATCGTAGTAGAACTTGACGCCGATCATTCCGCCGGTGGCATCGACGCCTCCAAAAACGAATGTGGAAGAATCGACATTCTGCTGAGAGAGGTTCGCAAACACCGAGAACTCGGAATCCTTGAATCTATGCTCGGCTTCCACGATCCACTGCGTCGAGTCGAGGTTCTTCAAACCAAAGACATCGTCCACACGCCCACCCCACATCCGGACCGACTCCAGCGTGAGGACCGTATTGTCGTGCAGGAAGTAGCGAACTTTGCCACGCAGAAAAACGCCGTCTTCCAATGCGCCCGGGCATGCGCCGCTGCAATCGAATTTCGTAAACGCGCCCGCCTGCGCCATGAATGACCAATCCGTGCCGAAGAACTGCCCTTCGACCGCAACAAGTCCGTAGGTTACGTCGGTTAGCCCGTTGCCCGCAGGCACAAACGCATCGCTATTCCAAACCGACCCCGCAAGACCAAACCGAGCTCTGTTCTCGAACGGATGAAGCAGGTGAATAGCTCCACCGATCAAGTCGGAATCGGCGTCGAGCTGCGGTCCCCAGTTATCGATGATGCCGTCCGACTTTTCCACGAACAGATCAGCCTGCAAGTGCACATCCGCACTCAACGGCCAAAGGCCCTTGGCCTTGCCACCGTAAATCGTTGGATCGCCCACATACGGCGAACCGCTTTGCGAGGCCCGTCCGACATCCAACTGCAAGACGCCGGTGAAATCATCGGCGGCAAAAACGGGCCCAATAGCGCCGGCTAGCGCGACGGCGGACGCCGTCGAGAGTAGTGAAAATTTCATGTAGTCCCCCTCAAGTGAATCAACGAATTCGAATCACGAGGGCAAAGCTAGTCCCGGTGGTCGTCACACAAAAACGGCACGCGACCCTTCTGTGACATCACTGCCAATTTTGCCGGTTCGAGGTTGAACCGTGTCCCCGCAACGCTTGCGGCCATGCTGGAAAGACGAGTCGATTGATTCGCCGGAAGAGCGCTTTAGGGCCGTTCGACGCGGTAGTACCGGAGCGGGCGATCATACAAATACCGCGTATCTTGGTAGCGAAACCCCACCTTTTCCGCCACCCTTCGCGACGCCGTGTTGTCAGGCCTGAGGTAACAGTCGAGCGCATCGAGCGCCGAATGGGCAAACGCAAAATCGATCGAAGCACGCGCGGCCTCGCTCGCATAGCCCTTGCCCCATGCGTCACGCGTCGTTGACCAAGCAATTTCCATACGCCCCGTCTCAGCTGTCATCATCGCACCGACCCGGGCCACAAACCGATCCGACGCCTTCTCAAGGACGGCAAACATCCCGAAACCGCGGTCAGCCCAGACCTGTTCGTGCACCGTGGTGCGCGCCGCCAGTTGCTCGCGCGTCGGCGGACCGGTCAGGAATAGCCAGTCCGCCACTTCCGGCTCATGGAAGAGCCGGAACAGATCCTCATTGAAGCGCGCGGTGAGCGGCACGAGTTTAAGCCGCGCCGTCTCAACGACGCTCACGACTAAAGCCCCGGAACCGCAAAGCGCGAGCAGAGTACGCGCGTCTCTTGGCGCAAGCCCTCCAGCCGCTTTGGATCGGCGTGGTTTTTCATCGCCTCGATCATAATGCGGGCGATCTGTTTCATCTCGCCTTCCTTCATGCCGCGCGTGGTCGCAGCAGGCGTACCAAGCCGCACGCCCGAGGGCTTCAGCGGCGGGTTCGGGTCATCCGGGATCACCTGCTTGTTCGTCGTGATACCCGCGTGATCCAGCGCCTTCTCAGCAACCGCACCGTTTATGCTGAAGGTCTTCACCACGTCGATGACCATAAGGTGGTTGTCCGTACCGCCGGTGACCAGATCAACGCCCTGATCCATCAGCACGGCCGCCAGCGCCTTCGCATTCTTCAAAACCTGGCCCGCATACGTCTTAAACGGCTGCTCCGCCGCAAGCTTCAGCGTCACGGCCGTCGCCGCCACTTGGTTCATGTGCGGTCCGCCTTGCAGACCGGGGAACACCGATTGGTCGATCCCCTTCGCGTGATCCTTCTTGCAAAGGATCATGCCACCACGCGGACCTCGCAACGACTTATGCGTCGTGGTCGTCATGAAGTCGAAGCCCGCATCCATCGGATTGCGCATAACGCCGCCCGCGATCAACCCGCCGATATGGCTGACGTCCGCCATGGTCAACGCGCCGACCTCGTCTGCGACTTGCTTGAACAGTTTGTAGTCGTAGTCACGCGGATAGGACGAGTACCCGCACACCACCAGCCTGGGCTTTTCCTTCCGCGCCACATCGCGCAGATGGTCGAAGTCGATCGCACCGTCGGTGGGATCGGTTTTGTAGCGCACGAAGTTGTAAATCTTGCCCATGTGCGAAACCGGCGCACCGTGCGTTAGATGCCCGCCATGGCTGAGCTCCATCGCGAGGATCGTCGCACCCGGTTCAACGAACTGCAGGTACACCGCCTGGTTCATCGGCGAACCCGACAACGGCTGCACGTTCGCATGCTCCGCGCGAAAGATCGCCTTCGCCCGGTCACGGCAGATGGTTTCCATCGCGTCGACGAACTCGGTGCCGCCGTAATAGCGCCGCCCCGGATAGCCCTCTGCGTACTTGTTCGTGAACGCCGAACCCAACGCCGCGTAAACTTCGGGGAACGTATAGTTCTCCGACGGGATCATCTCGACCCCTTCGCGTTGCCGACGCTCTTCGCCGATCAGCGTTTCGTAGATATCGGGATCGCTGGCCTTAAGTGCTGCGCGATAGTCGATCATAGGTGGCCTCCTTCGAGTTGCGGTTCTTGACGCAAGCGAAACGGCCCAGGCGCGCGGCACTTCCAAAACTTAGGCTCCCCGCGCTTCCCCGTGGTCGAACCCACGCGAGACGCCAGTAACGCAAAGAGGGCTTGCAGGCAGTTTTGGCGGCCAAGAGGTCGCTTAGGCGCTAAGCCCAGTCAAGGCCGCACGATGGCCTTCTTGCACAGGTTTCTGCGTAGAAACCTCGCCATTGCGCCAATCCCGAGCGCGGAGCGCGCGCCTAGCCTATACTGCCCGGAAAATAGCGAAGGTACGGATCCCATGCGTCCAGCAGCAGCACTCGGTTTTTGTCTCATCGCTTTGGCCGCTTGCGGCGACCCCGCGCCGCAAACAAAAGGGACCGCTGCCCCGCCACCAGTCAAATGGACGACACCTGTCTGGGAAACGGTGTTACCCACCCCGGCACTGCCAAAATTCGACACCGAGGGAACGGTCGCGCACGCCGGCGCGAAGATCTGGTACGCGACAATCGGCCAAGGCGCGCCGGTGGTTATGCTGCACGGCGCCTTCGGCAGCGCGGAGAATTTCGGCTTCCAAATTCCGGCCCTGCTCAAAGCGGGCTACCGCGTCATCTTGGTCGAGACGCGCGGCCATGCCCGCAGCACACGCGATCCCAACCAACCGCTGAGCTACGAACTTTTCGAATCCGACGTCATCGCGGTCATGGATGCTCTCAAAATTCCAAAGGCCTCCATCGTCGGCTGGAGCGATGGCGCAATTCAAGGCGTGATCATGGCGATGAAGCACCCGAATCGCGTCGATCGCCTATTCGCATTCGGCGCCAACATGGATCAAAACGGGGTGATACCCGGCATCACCGAGCGCCCGATTTTCGTCGATCTCATGGAGCGAGCACCGAAAGATTACGCACGCCTCTCCCCGCCGCCGCACGACTTCAAAGGTCTCTACGACGCGATGTACGTGATGCTGACGACGGAGCCCAACTATAAGCCCGCGGACTTAGCAAAAATTCACGGCCCAAAGATCGCGATCGCCGACGGCGAAAAAGAAGAAATAATCAAGCCAGAGCACACCGCCTACCTGGCGAAAACAATCCCCGGCGCAACGCTGGTTATCTTACCGGGCGTCAGCCACTTTGCACCGATGCAAAAGCCGGACGAATTCAACGCAGCGATGTTGGCTTTCTTAAGCGAGAAGTAGCGCACTCACGGAAACAGCGGCAACATGTCGACCCCGGTCGTCTCGGGATAGCCGAACATCAAGTTGAAGTTCTGCACGCCCTGCCCGCTCGCACCCTTCGTCAAATTGTCGATCGCGGCAATCAGCGTCGCGCGGCCCGCACGCGCTTCCGCGACGACACCAATGAAGCAGTGATTTGAACCCCGCACGTGGCGCGTCTGTGGCGTCTGCCCGAACGGCATCACATGCACAAACGCCTCACCGCCATAGCGTTGCGCCAGCGCGCCGTGCATCCGTTCTGCCGTCGCGCCGTTTTTTGCGCGCACATAGATCGTATCCAACATGCCGCGGTTCATCGGCATCAGATGCGGTGTGAACGTAATAGACATCTTCTGCCCGGAGGCTTTCGCCAACTCCTGCTCGATCTCCGGCATGTGGCGGTGCTTGCCGACACCGTAAGCATGAATGCCCTCCGACACTTCGGTATGGAGGTTGTCTTGCTTCTCGCCGCGACCCGCACCGGAAACACCCGACTTCGCATCGATGATGATCTCATCGGGGTCGATCAGCTTCTGCTCCAGCAACGGCAAGAGCGGCAACAAAGCCGCCGTCGGATAACACCCCGGACAGGCCACGATCCGCGCCGACTTGATCCGCTCACGGTAGAACTCTGTAAGACCATAGACCGCATGCTTCTGCAGCTCCAATGCCTGATGCTCGTGCGCGTACCATTCGCGATAGGTCTCAGGGTTTTCCAAGCGGAAGTCGGCAGAGATGTCGATCACTCGAACATGCGAAGGCAGTTCGCGCACGACTGCCTGCGTGGTCGCGTGCGGCAACGCACAGAACGCCGCATCAATGTTCGTCCAATCGACCTCTTTGATCGTGCTCAGCCGCGGCAGGTTCAGCATCGCGAACTGCCCAAACACGTTGGCCATGCTCTCGCCGGCTTTACGGTCGCCCGTCAGCGCCACGATTTCGACATGCGGATGGCGCGCGAGCAGGCGTACGAGTTCCGCACCCGTGTAACCGCTTGCTCCTAGAATCGCGACCCGTGTTTTCTTCGTGCTCATTGCTCACTCCGGTTCGGCCGCGAAGTGAACGCTGCACGGCCTAACTGTCAAGCTTGGGCCTTATTTTCCGGCGAATTTCTGCAGGAACAGCACTGTCGCCTCTTGCTGGGCGTTCTGGTTGCTCTTCTTGGCAAAGCCATGGCCTTCGTCCTTCGCCATCATGAACCAGACCTCTTGCCCGTTCGCGCGGATCGCCTTCAGCATCTGCTCGGCCTCCGTATAGGGCACGCGCGGATCGTTGAACCCCTGCACGATGAACATCGGCTTCGTGATCTTGTGCGCGTTCGTCATCGGCGAGATCGCTTGCAGGAACTTCGCCATCTCCGCATCGCGCTCGTCGCCATATTCGACACGTCGCAAATCCCGGCGATAGCCGCTCGTGCCATTCAGGAACGTGACGAAGTTTGAAATGCCGACAACAGAGATGCCCGAAGCAAGGCGGTCATTGTAGTTTGTCATCACCGCATAGGACATGTACCCGCCGTACGAACCGCCGGAAACGACCACGCGCTTCTTATCCAGATTCGGCTGCGTCGCGATCCAATCGAGCAGCGCGCCGATGTCCTTCACCGAATCCTCACGCAGTCGCCCATTGTCGAGATTGACGAACGACTTCCCATAGCCCGTTGACCCGCGCACGTTCGGCGAGATCACCGCTATGCCGAGCTTCTTCACCATCAACTGCGTGTTGCTGGAGAAGCCCGGCTGGGATTGGGACTCTGGACCTCCGTGAATGTTGATGAGCACCGGATGAGGTCCGGGCCCCGGCGGGAGATACTGAAAGCCCGT
>JANLXP010000810.1:0-9355 GCA_031365165.1 Alphaproteobacteria bacterium | reverse complement strand
CCTCGAACGTCTTGATCGTGCCCAAGTGACGGAACGTCGCCATCGAACGGCGCAACCGGTCGGCCTCGGCCGCCGTAAAGCCGGCGGCGACGATAGCGATACGCATCGCTTGTTCTTGAAACAACGGCACACCGAGCGTGCGTATCAAAACCTCTTTGAGCTCGGGCTTGGGGTAAAAAACCTTTTCCACCCCCTGCCGCCGCTTCAGATAGGGATGAACCATACCGCCCTGTATGGGCCCCGGCCGAACGATCGCAACCTCAATGACGAGATCGTAGAAACATTTGGGCTGCAGCCGCGGCAACATCGACATCTGCGCTCGGCTTTCGACCTGAAACACGCCAATAGAATCGGCTCGGCACAGCATCCGGTAGACTTCCGGCTCTTCCGGCGGAATCGCCTCAAGCTCGGCTGACAACCCGTAATGCGCGTTCAACATCTGAAGCGCCTTGCGAATGCAAGACAACATACCAAGCGCTAGAACATCGACCTTTAGGATATTGAGCTCGTTGAGGTCGTTCTTGTCCCATTCGACGACTGTACGATCTTCCATCGCGGCGTTCGCAATCGGCACGACCTCGTCAAGACGCCCACGCGTCATGACGAAACCGCCGACGTGTTGCGACAGGTGACGTGGGAAATCGACAAGCGCCTGCGCGAGTGCAAGCGCCTTAGCCAAACGCACATCCGATGGGTCGAGGCCAATGCGCCTGACCTCCTCGTCAAGAGGCGCCGATGTGGACCAGCCCCACAACGTTCCGGCCAAAACGCCGATCGTATCTTCTGATAAACCGAAGGCCTTACCAACATCGCGCATCGCGCTACGTCCGCGATAACAGATCACCGTCGCGGCAAGCCCCGCACGCTCGCGGCCGTAGCGTTTGTAGATATACTGAATGACCTGCTCGCGCTCTTCGTGTTCGAAATCAACGTCGATGTCCGGCGGCTCAAGCCGTTCGGCGGAAAGAAAGCGTTCGAACAGAAGCTCGACCTTATCCGGATCGACCGCGGTGACGCCGAGGCAATAACACACAACCGAATTTGCCGCGGAGCCGCGCCCCTGGCAAAGAATTTTCCGCTTCTCCGCGTTTTCGGAACGGGCGAAACGAACAATATCGTGAACGGTCAGAAAGTACGGCGCATACTTCAACTCGCCAATGAGTTTCAGTTCGTGGTCGAGAGCCTTGCGCACCTTCACCGGAACGCCGCCGGGGTAGCGCCATCGCGCACCCTCTTCGGCATAATGAACCAAGGCATCCTGCGGCGTCGCAAACCCCTCGCGCGTTTCATCGGGATATTCGTAGCTGAGCTGCTTGAGCGAAAAGTGGCAGCGATCGGCAAAGCGAACCGTCTCCACAATCGCTTCCGGCAAAGATCGAAACAGGCGGGACATCTCGCCGGGCCTCTTCAAATGGCGCTCGGCATTGGCTTCGAGGCGCAAGCCCGCCGCATCCAAAGTCGTATGCTCGCGAATGCAAGTCAAAACGTCCTGCAGCGCACGCCGTTCAGGTGCGTGATAGAGCACGTCGCCGATCGCGATAGGCGGAACGGCATGATCGCGAGCGAGTTCGGCGACGCGCTTCAAATGACGCTGATCGTCGCCACGATATGAAAGCGCGGCGCCAAGCCAAAGCCGGTCGCGTGCGGCGGCGCTAAGACGCTTCAACGCTGGACCGGCAAGCTCGACCTGAGGACGCGGTGGCACGACGATGAGGAGCAGCCCTTCGGCGAATTCGACAAGATCGTCCAGCTTCAGAATACAGTCACCTTTCTCCGCGCGCCGGTTGCCCGTGGTGAGCAACCGGCAAAGCCGCCCGTAAGCCGGACGATCCGCCGGATAGGCAAGGATATCGGGCGTGCCGTCGCTGAAGACGAGACGCGCGCCCACGATCATCTTAAAGTCGATCTCCTTGGCTTTCGCATAAGCGCGCACCACACCTGCTAAGGAGTTGCGGTCGGTTATTGCAATCGCGGCAAGACCAAGCGCGTGGGCTTGGCCCACAAGTTCGCTCGGGTGAGAGCCCCCGCGCAGAAACGAAAAATTGGTTGTGACCGCGAGTTCGGCGTAAGGCGCCGCCTCCGGCAACGACGAAGGCTTTGCCGGAGACAGCACCGTGACACTAGCGGACGTGCTCATGCGAAAAGACCATGCATGAACCAGCGCGGGCTTACCGTCTCGCTGCCGAAAAGACCTTCGCGATAGAGCCAGAAGCGCCGGCCGTGATCGTCCTCGACCCGGAAATAGTCGCGCGTCAGTGCTTGGCCGTGCGCGTCGCGCCACCATTCCATAGCGATGCGTTCAGGACCTTCGGCGCGCGCGACCTCGTGGCGGACCCGCCGCCAATCAAAGCGCGCAGGGGGGCCGTCGGGAACTTCAGCAACCGCTTTGATCTCTTCCGGTCTCTCGAACAAGCGCAACGGGCGAACAGGCCCCACGGCATCCTGCGCAATGCATTCGACAGGAAAAATCGTTGGTTGCGGTTGGTGCGCCGGCACAGGCGCAACGGCAAATTCGGGAATGTGGGTAGCTTGTGGTGCAAACCGTAGGACGCGGCCAAGGCCAAAGCGCACGCCAAGTCGGTCGATAAGGTGAGCGACATCATCGCTGCCGGTCGCGCTTGAAACAATGTCACACTGCGCAATATGGGCCTTCTCGGTCAAAGTTACCGAAAGGCGCACAACGTCAAACCCATAACCAGGATCGAGTTCGTCAGTAAGAGAAGCAAAACGCTCCCTAAACAGACGACAGAGCGCGCGCGTATCGCGCAAGGCCTTGCTGGTAGCAACGGAAAGACGGCGCACTGCGCCGTCAACGCGATAGAGCGTGACTTGCAAAGCACGCGCGCCCTCTCCGCGCTCTTCCATGCGCCGTGCGAGGTCTACGGCAAGATGCTCGATCGTCTGCAGGACGTGATCTTCCTGCGTGATCGGTTCAGCAAAGCAGCGTTCCGCAATATAAGGCGGTAAAGGCAAGCGCGGTGTGATCGATTCGTCTTCGCCTCCCATTGCTTGGTCGAGGCGTCGCAGCAGAATCGCACCGAAACGGGCGGCCAGAGGCGCACGCGGCCGCTCGACAATATCGGCAATTTTCTTCAAGCCAACACGGGCGAGCGCATCGATCTTGTCAGCGTCGAGCCGAAGTGCTGCAAGCGGCAGGGCGAGCAAACTCTCGCGCAACTCGCCATCGGAAATGATGCGTTTGACCCCAAAGCGGGCGAATGCCCAGGCAGCGCCTGGTGTTCCTGCGACCGCTGTACGCGACTTGAAACCTTGTAGGCCAAGACGGCGAACGATGTCAGTGCGCATCGCCTCTTCGCCGCCGAAGAGATGCGCGCAACCAGTGATGTCGAGCGTTATACAGTCGGACGAACTTAAACCCACGAGCGGCGTGTAACGGCCGAGCCAATCGGCGATGACTTCGGCAAAACGCCGGTCGGCACCTTCGTCCGCATGATTGACGATGAGCGAGGGATACATTGCACGCGCATCGGCAAGCGGCTGCCCTGCGCGAAGTCCAAGCTCGGCCGCAGCCGCATTCATCGCCGTCAGTCGAAGCGCGCCTTTGACCTCCGTGACGGTAACGCGCGCCTCATGCGGTCTTGGCGAAAACGCGCGTTCGATGCGATCGGTCGGCAGGTGTTGTAGCCAGACCGCGAGAATACGGCGGGATTGCAAACGAACGCTCATGAAACTGCCACTCAACGCGCCATTGGGCGCAAGGCCCGAAACGGTTCTTCACAAGATCGAGGTGCAAACACGGCGCACCGATCCCGCCATAGCGGTCGGGCACACTTGGCGCCGCCGACACGAGCCAGCGTGTGGTCGCAGCGTTCGGCTCGATCCCACCGGCGTGTCGCAAAATGAGGCCGAAGCCTGCACCCTCTTGCGCGGCAAGCACGAGCCTGCGTGTCATCGTCAGATCGAGCACGCGGGTCTGCGGGGGAAATTCGGCGATGACGGCTGAAAAGCCGCGGCACTTGAGCGCCTCGCCCATCGCCCACAACACATCCTCCGCCCTCGGCACATGGAGGTAGATAAGTGAAGCGGTATCGAAGCCGGAGAGTGTTAGGCCAGGCAGATAAGGCTGGCCGCCCTCCCTCCGCATGAAATCGTGCTGGATATAGAGCGTATGGGCGCCGGCACTCTCCGCCCGCGCTGCAAGGCCGAACGCAAAACCTGCAGCCGACGTCATATCCTGCGCCGTGCGCGGTAACACCTCGTGCACTGTTTCGCGCATCAAACCGCCGGCGAGCGCACCATCGATCTCGGCAACACCTGTTTCTACCTGGCGGCGCGAACCAGCCCGCCCTTTGCTTAAGCAGGCCGCTTCAATAGCCGCGATGGCTTGTTTGAGGGACGCGACCCCCTCCGCCGCCAAGAGTGTTGGCACGGGTCAGCCTTTCGATGTTTGTAAGTTCCTATTTTGTTCTATAGAATACTGCAGCCAAGGCGCTGTCAACCAGGACTTGCAAAAAGCCGAAAATTTAAGGGCTTCAAGCCCGCCCGCGTTTGCTCCGCGTCGGCAACACGTACCGCTCGATCCAGTTCTTGAGCTCTTGCGTACGCGCGCCGAAGTCGTACACGGTCGAGCTGATCCCGTGGCGCCAGGTCAAAGCGCTGTCCTTCGGGTTGCTCTCAAGCGCCTCCAGCTCGCGCACATAGTTCGCGTGGTCGACGTCGCCCTTGAACAACCCCTGCTCGATCGCCATCGGCTTCACCCGCTTCGTGATGACCGCAATGTCGCCGAACGAATATTCCGGGTGATATTGCACACCCCAAAATGTGCAGCGCCGCGTCTTGATCTCGGCCGCTTGCACCGCACTCCACGCGTTCGTGGCCAGGATCGTGGTCCCACGCGCCGTCTCCTCCACTTCGTCGAGGTGCACGGTGATCGCGTCGAAAACGGTGGGCTTATCCCAGAAGAGATCGTGCTCTTCGCCCGCTTCCGTCAGCATGATCCTGCGCGCAAAGCCAAGCTCGCGGCCTTTCGGGTTCCGGCGGACAGTGCCGCCCGCGGCCACCGTCGCCACCTGCAGACCCCAGCACGATCCGAAGCACGGCGTTTCCGTCTCAAAGACCGCGCGCGCCAACTCCACTTGCCGCATGATCGACGGCCCAAGATCGTAGATGTGCAGCGCGGAGCCCGTGATCGCGACGCCGTCATAACCTTCGATCCCACCGCGATCAGGAAGGTTCGCACCCAAATCCGCCGGGAAACACACGTCGACGCGCGCGCCCGGAGACAACTTACGCAGCACGTCCGCATAGCTGTCGTTAGCGACCCGTCCGCCCGCTTCCGCGTGCCATTTACGCGCTTCGGCAGTGTTGCCTTCGATGACGAGAAGCCGAGGAGTACTCATACTGTTTTCAAATCACCGTTAAGCGCCATATCGAAGATACGCCGCGCGCCTGCCACATCAAGCGCAATCGGGTTGCCGGACGCGGTCGGATCGACGATCGCCATCTCCGCGATCAGCTTTGCCTTCGCATCGTCGACCTTCAGCCCCTTCAACGTGTGCGGGATCCCGATCTCGTCGCGCAGGCTCAGAACAAATCCTTGGAACGCGTCGAACGAACCGCCAAGACCTATATACGCGGCGAGCCGCGCGATCTTGGCTTCGATCGCCTTGCGATTGAACGCGAGCACATACGGCATGAAGACCGCGTTGGTCAGCCCATGGTGCGAATCGTAAAGCGCCCCGATCGGATGCGAGAGCGCATGGATCGCGCCCAGCCCCTTCTGAAACGCCGTCGCGCCAATCGCCGCCGCCGCCATCATGTTCCCGCGCGCTTCAAGGTCGCCGCCCATCTTAACGGCGCGTGCAAGATTTTCCCTGACAAGACGCATCCCTTCAACCGCCACGCCGTCGGCGAGCGGATGAAAGCCCGGCGCGCAATAAGCCTCAAGGCAATGCGCGAACGCGTCCATGCCCGTCGCCGCCGTCATGTGCGCCGGCAACCCGACCGTCAGCGCCGGATCGCAGATCGTCGTGACCGGCATCATCTTGGGGTGAAAGATCACCTTCTTCGTGTGTGTCGCTTCCTGCGTGATAACGCCCGCGCGCCCAACCTCGGAGCCAGTGCCAGACGTCGTGGGCACCGCGATCACAGGCGCGATACCCTTCGGGTCCGCACGCGTCCACCAATCGCCGACATCTTCGAAATCCCACATCGGCCGCGTTTGGCCGGACATGAACGCGATCACCTTGCCGACGTCGAGCGCAGAACCGCCGCCGAACGCAATCACACCGTCGTGCTTACCCGCCCGCAGAACCGCAACGCCGGCGGCAACGTTCGACTCGACGGGGTTCGACTTGATCTCCGAGAACACGCCGACGCCAAGCCCCGCACCTTTAAGCGCGTCGACAGCAGCGCGCGTCATCGGCAGCGCCGCCAACCCAGGATCGGTAACGAACAAGGGCCTCGCGATCCCCGCGGCCTTGCACGCATCGGCAAGCTCCGCGATGCGTCCCGCGCCGAAGCGCACGCTCGTCGGATAGTTCCAATTCGCTTTCTGGCTCATCATCAAACCTGGTGCCGCAAGTGATAGGACTTCGGTCGCGTCAACATTTCATAGCCGATCGGCGACAGCGACGCGCCGCGCCCGGTATCTTTCACACCGGTCCACGCGAGCGCCGGATCGAGGTAGTCGCAGCGGTTCATGAACACCGTGCCCGTCTCGACCTGATCGCCGATCCGCTCCGCCGCTTCGACATCGCTCGTCCAAATCCCGGCGGTCAGCCCGTATGGCGAATCGTTCATGAGCCGGATCGCCTCTTCGTCGGACTTCACTTTCATGATGCCGACGACCGGACCGAAACTCTCGTCCATCATCACGCTCATGGAATGATCGACGTTGGTGAGAACTTGCGGCGCAAGGTATGGCGAACCGTCCTTGTTTGCACCGAACGCCTTGAAATCGATGTGCGGCTTCGCCCCTTTGGCCAACGCCTCCGCAGTCTGTTTGCGCACGGTTTCGGCAAACCGCGTGTGCGCCATCGGCCCCAACGTCGTCTTCTCGTCCATCGGATTGCCGAGCACGTATTGCCGCGTAAGGTTCACGAACCCATCCAGGAATTTGTCGTACACCGCCTCGTGCACATAGATGCGCTCGATCCCGCAGCAGCATTGGCCGGAGTTGTAGAACGCGCCATCGACCAGGTTCTCGACCGCATGATCGAGCTTCACGTCCGCCCGTACGTAAGCGGGGTCCTTGCCGCCGAGCTCAAGCCCCATGGTCGTGAACGTACCCGCCGCCGCCCGTTCGATCGCCTTCCCGCCTTCGACCGACCCCGTGAAGTTCACGTGATCGACCGAACCGGACGACAAAACACGCGTCGTCTGATCGTGGCTGAGCACGATGTTCGTGAACAACCCTTTCGGCGCACCGGCCTTTCTCATCGCCTGATCGAAGCGCTCGCCGACCAAGATCGTCTGCGACGCATGCTTCAAGATCACCGCGTTGCCCGCAATCAGCGCCGGCACGATCGTGTTGACAGCCGTCAGATAGGGATAGTTCCAAGGCGCGACCACAAGCACGATGCCAGCCGGCATACGCTTGATCATCCGCTTGAAGCCCGCCTTTGGATCGGCCGGCAACACCGGCTTCAGCGAATCCTCGGCGATCATCGCCATGAAGCGCACGCGTTCTTCAAAGCCGCGGAACTCACCGCCGAAGCGAACCGGCCGCCCCATCTGTTCGGCAAGCTCCGGCACGATCTCCTGGTTCTTGGCCATCATCGCGTCCATGAACTTGAGCGCGAACGCGCAACGATCCTTGATCGAAACCTTCGCCCATTCCCGCTGCGCCGCGCGCGCTGCCTTCAGCGCCGAATCGATCTGAGCGTCGCTGGCGACCGGCCGGCGCGCGACCTCCCGCCCGTCGATCGGCGAAATACAAACGATGTCTGTCATGATGACCTCAGATAATCTCGAAATACCGCGCCAATTCCCAATCGGTGATCGCCTTGCGGAACTCGCGCTCTTCCCATTTCCGCGTCGCTGCATAGTGCTCTACGAACGCATCGCCGAACAGGCTGCGCGCCGGCTTCGACGCCTCCAACCGTTCGGCCGCTTCATACAAAGTCCGCGGCAAAGCCCGGCTCTTCGGAAATTTCTTTTCGTACGCATTCCCCTCGATCGCAGCATCGGGCTCGACCTTGTTCTCGATCCCCCACAGCCCCGACCCGATCGCACAGGCAAGCGCGATGTACGGATTGATGTCCGCCGCCGCGATCCGGTACTCGACCCGCTGGCTCTTCGCCGACCCGCCGATCACGCGCAGCGCGCACGTACGGTTCTCAAAGCCCCACGTCGCATCCGTCGGAGCCCAAAAGCCTGGGATCAGCCGCGTGTACGAATTCACGGTGCACGCGATCATCGCGAGCAGCTCCGGCATCAGCTTCTGCTGCCCGCCGACGAACCAGCGCATCGTGTCCGACATATGATGCGCCCCCTTCTCGTCGTAGAAGGCGGACTTGCCTTTTTTGTCGGTGAGCGACACATGCAAGTGCCCCGACTGCCCCGGCCAGTCGCGCGACCACTTCGCCATGAACGTGGCCATCAAGCCACGCCGCTCGGCGACGACTTTGCAAAACGTCTTGAACAACGCCGCACGATCTGCGGCGGCCACCGCCTCGCAATACTCGATCGCCGCTTCCAAAACGCCAGGCCCGGTCTCGGTGTGCAAACCCTCAAGCGGAAAATCCATATCGCGCCCAAGCTTCATCAACTCGTGATAGAACTCCGAATGCACGGACGAACGCAGCGTCGAATAGCCGAAATACCCCGGCGTCCAATTCTTGAGACCCCGATAGTTCTTGTCGCGCACCGACTGCGGCGTCTCGTCGAAGACGAAGAACTCGAACTCCGCCGACGCATTGACCGCAAAGCCCATGTCGGCCGCGCGCGTGATCACACGCCGCAAAAGTCCGCGCGGACAACATTCCTCGGCCCTGCCCTCGAATTCGGCGAGAAACATCAGCATCTCGCCTTCGAACGGAATGGCACGACAGGTGTCGGGCAGCACGCGCACATTGGCGTCCGGATAGGCCGTGTGCCACCCGGTCAGCTTCACGTTGTCGTAAAGCTGATCGCTCGAGTCCCACCCCAAGACGACGTCGCAGAACCCGAACCCTTTCTCGAGTGCGGAGAAGAATTTGTCGCGCGCCATATATTTGCCGCGCAGCACGCCATCGATATCGAACACGCCGACTTTGACGTGGGAGAGATTGCGCGCCTCGACGATGGCGCGCGCGTCCGAAGCGGTCTTGACTTGGCGTGGGTCCATGGCGCGCGCTCCGGTGTGTTGCCCAAATAGAAAGGAGGCTGCGCCCGCGCGCAACCTCCTTCAAAC
>JANLXP010000797.1:0-2315 GCA_031365165.1 Alphaproteobacteria bacterium | reverse complement strand
CGTCCTTGGGCCAGGTGTGGTGCAGTAACGACGCCCGCCCCTCATCCGTCTCGCCGCCTGCGGCGTCGATCCACCTTCTCCCGCTTGCACGGGAGAAGGGCAATGAACCCACAAAATCATGTTGCCCTTCTCCCGCGAGCGGAGCGAGTGGGAGAAGGTGGCGCGCCGCACATCAGTGCGGCGTGACGGATGAGGGCCCTACCCATTCCCAGGAGGAACACCAAATCTGTTCGCACTCTTGTTGCCCGGCATGAAGCCAAGAAGAAGGATCAGCGCGAAGATACCGACGTAAGGAACGAGCCCGATGAGCTGTATCCAGCCGCTAAGTCCGATGTCATGCGAACGCTTCGCGCCGACGTATAGCGCCGGCACCAGGAAAACGGCAAGCGCGAGACAAGCCGCCGGCACTTGGGCCGCGGGATCGGGTGGAGTGACTGCGACCACGAACACCATCATACCAAGTGCCGGCAACATCATTCGCAGCCAGAACTGCTTTCGGCTTACGCGACCCTCCGCCGAAAAGTAGAAATCGACAAGATTTGGCATCACACTCGCTCAGTGAACTCGTCGCGCCGTTACAGATTGAAGTCCAAGCGCGCCGCTCGCTCCGCTTCTTCCGCGCTCGCATAGAGACCGGACATCCGGCCCATACGCCATCCCCCGCCATCCTCGTCCGAAAGTTTCACAAGTTCATAGACTTGGAAGCGGCCATCATGTCGAGCCACGATGTCCACGTGGCGCGTTCCATCTCGTGCTTCGATCGTTTTGATCGCCGTTCCGTGCGTGTAGGGCAATCTATTTGCCTGCCAAGATGTAACGCGCAGCCCGCCCCACCAACCAACTACCGACACCCACCATGATGAGAAACGCAAAGGTCCGCTCAGGATTACGGATATAGGGCGGGTGGCCGGGCGGCGCTTCGACATTCCAGGCAAGCAGTATCGCGACGAAGAGCACCGCCGCCAGACCCGCTATGCTCTTGCCGAGCCAATAGAGAACGTCTCCCAGTCTAGCGGCCATTGCGTGGACCCTCCCGGCTTCCTCAATAAGGCGAACCCCCTCACGACGCAACGCGAGCCACTACGGCGTCACGCCGTAAGTCGCATACCTGCTCTGCACGTTCGCATCGAGCGCGAGGGCCGCTGCGATGTCGGCGTCGCCGCCCGCCGTGTCGCCGCTGCGCCGCCGGACGACGCCGCGCATGAAGAGCGAACTTGCGGCCTTAGGCTCAAGCGCCAGCGCCGCGTCGTAATCCGCGCGCGCCTTCGCTATGTCGCCCATGCGGAAATGGACGAAGCCGCGGCTGTCGAGCGTCGAGGCGGACTTTGGCTCAAGCTGGAGCGCGAGGTTGCAAAGATCGAGCGCGGTCATCAAGTCGATGTTCATCACGGCACGGATCCAGCACCTCGCATTTTGATAGGCCGCGGTGTTGCGCTTCAATTTTGCCGCTTCGTCGTAGTCGCGAATCGCGCGCTGATAGTCGCCCTTCTTCTCGTAGGCGTCGCCTCTCAAGTACCGGGCGACATCGGGAAGGAGAAGCGGACGCAGCCAGATCGCTTTGTCGAAATCTTTGATGGCGCTGTCGTAGTCGCCTTTGCGCGCATAGGCGTTGCCGCGGGTGATGTAGGCCCACACCCGGCGGTCGTCGTCCGAAACGCTCGACTGCCGAAGCACCTCGGTGCAGGCGCGGATCTGCGTGTCGGGGTCTGCCGCAGCGTTTGCGCAGGCGCGGTCGTCGCGGATGCCGGGTTGGGCGCCTGCGCTCGGCGCGAACGCCGCGCTGACGAGCAACCCCGCCGCAATCCCCAAGCCGGTCACGAACCTGTTCGCCATGAGATCGCTCCAACCTGTTGCGCAACTGGAATCCTACGGCCCGCCACCGACATTGCGCAAGCTCCGCTACGTGCGAGGCATCATTCCCAATGCCAACGCGCCGTCGCGCCGTCGCCGTCGCGGGTGAGGCGGGTGCAGGCGGCGTCGCCGAGGGAGGTTTCGGCGTCCCACGAGGTGAGCGGCCAGCGATCGGTGCACTGCGCTTTGAGGCAGATGCAGCCCCACGCGGATGTCCTCTGCGTCGCTTCGCTTTTCCCGTCCCAGAACACGGCGACGCTGGCACCCGCCACGTTCAACCGGCGGAACGCATCGTTGGAGGTGAGCGCGGCGGCATAGCCATCGGGATCGGCGATCCGGTCCGCGTACTCGCGCCGCTCTTTCTTCGTCCAATTCTTACGCGCGGGGTTCTCAGTGAGCGTGTCTTGCGCATATTTCGCGGGGCCCCGTTGGACGGAGGCGGCCCAGGCGCGCACGCCCGCCTC
>JANLXP010000786.1:0-5002 GCA_031365165.1 Alphaproteobacteria bacterium | reverse complement strand
GATCCCCGTATCGCCTTGGCTTCGATGCTCACCAGCGTGAGGTTCGACGAGACCCCGCAGCGCGGCGACATGATGCGGCGTCTGCGAGAAGTGAAGCGGCGGGCCTCGCTCTTGATTGCGCTTGCCGATCTTGGCGGCGTTTGGGATTTGGACGAGACGACGGGGGCGCTGACGCGGCTCGCCGACGCGTGCCTGCAGTCGTCGCTGCGCTATTCAATGGTGGAGGCGATCGGCCGCGGGCGGTTTGCGCCGTCCGACACGATCGAGCCGGCGGAGGAGAGCGCGCTGTTCTTTCTCGCCATGGGGAAGTACGGCGCGTACGAGTTGAACTATTCCAGCGATATCGACTTCAGTTGCTATTTCAACGCGGAGCGGTTGCCGGTTGCGAGCAATGTAGAGCCGCGCGAGTTTGCCGTGCGGCTGACACAGGCGGCCGTCGGGTTGATGCAAGAGACGACGGCCGACGGGTATGTGTTTCGCTGCGACTTGCGGCTCAGGCCGGATGCCGGGTCGACGCAGATTGCGGTATCTACGCGCGCGGCCGAAAGTTACTACGAGACGATGGGGCAGAACTGGGAACGGGCGGCGATGATCAAAGCGCGGCCGTGTGCCGGCGACATGGGCGAGGGTCGGGAATTCCTTGCGACGCTAGAGCCGTTCGTTTGGCGGAAGTATTTGGACTATGCGGCGATCGAGGACATTCACTCGATCAAGCGGCAGATTCACGCGCACGGGAAGTACAGCGAGGTGGCCATTGAGGGCCACAACATCAAGTTGGGACGGGGCGGCATTCGCGAGATCGAGTTTTTCGCGCAGACGCAGCAGCTGATCTTGGGCGGGCGGATACCGTCGCTGAGGCAATCGCGTACGGTGGAGGCGCTGCAGGCGCTCGCCACCCGCAACATCATCTCGGAGGAAACGCGGGCCGATCTCGCAGAGACCTACGAGTTCTTGCGCACGCTTGAGCACCGCTTGCAGATGATCGAAGACGAGCAGACGCACTCGATGCCGAAGACGGCGGACGGCGTGAGCAACATCGCGCGGTTCATGGGCTTTGCGGTGACGCAGACGTTCGCCGACACGCTCAGCAGGCATCTTCAGCGGGTGCAGGCGCATTACGCGAAGCTGTTCGAAGGCAAGCCGTCGCTGTCGCAGGAAACAGGAAGTCTCGTCTTCACCGGCGTCGACGAGGATCCCGAAACCGTCGCGACGCTGCGCAAGCTTGGGTTCTCGCAGCCTGAGGCCGTGTCGGCGACGATCCGCGGATGGCATCACGGACGCGTTCGCGCGACGCGCAGCGTGAAGGCGCGCGAGAAGTTGACCGCATTGATGCCGCTGTTGCTGCAGGCGCTCGCGAAGACGGCCAACCCGGACATTGCCTTCACCCGCTTCGATCGGTTCTTGAGTGGAATGCCGTCGGGGGTGCAAGTGTTTGCGCTGCTTTATTCCAACCCACGGCTGCTCGGGTTGATTGCCGAGATCGTGGGCGCGGCGCCGCGGCTGGCCGACCATCTGGCAGTACGGCCTGGGTTGCTCGACGTGCTGATCGATGTCGATTTCCTGCGCGATCAACCGACGCTCGGTGACCTTAGAGAGAGTCTTGCGCCGTTGATGAAGGCGGCGAAGACGTACGAGGACACGCTGGACGTGGTGCGGCGCTGGACGAAGGATCAGCAGTTCCGCGTCGGACTGCAATTGTTGCGCGGTGAAAGCGACGGCGTGCAGGCGGGCAATGCGTTTGCGGATGTCGCCGAGGCTGCGATCGTGGCGCTGCATGCGGCCGTGACCGAGGCAACCGCCACCGCGCACGGACATGTTCCGGGCGGGGAGATGGTGGTTATCGCGATGGGCCGTCTGGGCGGACGGGAAATGACGGCGGCGTCTGACCTTGATCTCATTTTCGTCTACGACCATGCGAACGACGCCACGGGATCGGATGGCGGGCGTCCGCTGGCGCCGAGTCTTTACTTCGCGCGGGCGTCGCAGCGATTGATTTCCGCGCTGACTGTGATGACTGGGGAAGGTGGGCTCTATGATGTCGACATGCGGCTTCGGCCGTCGGGCAACAAGGGGCCGGTTGCCGTGTCGTTCGAGACGTTCGCGAAGTATCAGGCGGAAGAGGCTTGGACGTGGGAGCGGCTGGCGCTGACGCGTGCGCGGGTGGTTGCTGGGCCAGCGGACTTGCGCGCGCGGGTCGAGGGCGTGATCCGCACGGCGTTGACGGCGCCGCGCGAGCGGCAGCAGATCTTGACCGACGTGGCGGACATGCGCGGGCGGCTTGATCGCGAGCGGCCGGCGAAGTCGCCGTGGGATCTGAAGGAAGTGAAGGGCGGGTTGTTCGACGTCGAGTTTATGGCGCAAGGGCTGCAGTTGGTTCACGGCGTGTTGAATGTAAACACGTTAGACGCGCTCGCGGCGCTCGCCGAGGCGAAGGCGTTGAGTAAGGAAGACGCGGCAGCTTTGATTGCGGCGGCACGGCTTTTCACGAACGTGACACAGGTTCTACGGCTGACCGTTGAAGGTCCGTTCAACGCGGCGGATGCATCCGCTTCGCTGCAGGCGTTGGTCGCGCGGGTCGCAGGGTTCGGCGTGTTCGAGGATGTCGAGCGCGCGCTCAGCGGGATCGAGCAGGACGTTCGGTTGCGGTTTGCGACTTTGATCGGGCCGCTGCCCGCTTAGAGGCGAGCGAGCACGCTTGCCGCGAATTCCGACAGCGTGTCGTCGCGGGCGCCCATGATGACGATGCGATCACCGGGTTTTCCAAGTTCGACCAACTTGTCGCCGCAAGCGGCGCGTGCCGCGATGTGGTGGGCGTGGCGGCCGGCGTCATCTATGCCGCGCACGATGTCTTCGCTGCCGACCGCGCGCGTGGTCGTGCCGCCGTAGTAGGCTGGATCGCACATCAGCAATTCGTCGCCCTCGTGCAGTTCGTTCGCAAAGCAGTCGATGAGTTCCTGCTTCATCAGCCGCAATGGGCCGTAACCGTGTGGCTGGAACAATACGAGCAGACGTCCGGGAAAGGCGTGGAGCGTCTTTAGCGTTGCTGTGATTTTGTCGGGGTTATGCGCGAAGTCGTCGATGACCGTGATGCCGTTCTTCTGCCCCACGAATTCGAAGCGGCGTTTGATGCCGGTAAACGTCGCAAGCGCCGCGACGGCGTCGGCGAGGGAAACGCCGCAGGCGCGGGCGGCGCATAGGGCGGCCAGCGCGTTCGCGACGTTGTGCGTGCCGGGCAGTTGGATCTTCGCGTCGAGGCGGGTGCCGCTGTCGCGTTCGGTCACCTCGAATGTGATTCCATCCGGTGCGGGACGGAGGCGTCCGGCGAACAGCTGCGCGCGCAGATCAGTCATGCTGAAGGTTGCGGCGTTTGGGGTGACGAGCGCTTTGGTTTCCTCGTTGTCGAGGTTGAGGACGGGGGTTTCGGCTTTGGCGATGAAGTCACGGAACAGCGTGCGCAGTTCGTCCATCGATTTGTGGTCGAGGGAGATGTTCGTCACGACCGCGACCCGCGGGCGGTAGAGCGCAATCGAGCCGTCGCTTTCGTCGACTTCGCTGACGAACGCGTCGCCGGAGCCGACGAGGGCGCTGGCGAACGGGTTCTCCGGCGCTTGAAAGTTCTTCATCACGGCGCCGTTCATGATGGTGGGCTTTAGTCCTGCTTGTTGCAGGATCCAGCCGGCCATACCCGTCGTCGTGGATTTACCGCTGGTGCCGCCGACGGCGACGCTGTGCGGGGCGGCGTTGAAAAGGTCCGCGAGCAGATTGGCGCGGCGCATCATGGGAAGGTCAAGGCGCTTTGCCGCTTGGACGTCGGGCACCGTGTCTTCGACCGCGGCTGACGTGATCAGGATTTGGTCGCGTGAGGTGACGCCGCTGCCATCTTGGGCAAAGAGGCCGATGCCGCGCGAATTTAAGAATTCGAACTTCGCGCCCAAGCGGCCTTGATCGAGCGAGCGGTCGGAGCCGTCGACCGTGTACCCTTGGCCGCGCAGAATCAGCGCGAGCGGCAACATTCCGCTACCGCCGATTCCGCAGAAGAAATATCGTGCTTTTCGATTCAAGCTCATGGCTCTTGTGATTGCACATGGGCGTTTTGCGGACAATGGTTCGTTCATGACCGACAGGCCTTTGAATATCGGCGTCGTCGCGCCCGCGAACCGGCTCGATCCGGCAGTGGCTGAGCGGGTGAGGGTGCTCGCGGCCGGGCTTTATCCGGGGCGCGTCGCGCTTTCGTTTCATCCGCAGTGTTACCTGTCGTCTGGGCACTTTGCGGGGGACGACGCCGCGCGGGCAGCTGCCTTCGTCGAGCTTGCGAACGATCCTTCGATCGATACGGTTTGGTTTGCCCGCGGCGGCTATGGGTCGTGCCGGATTCTGGAATCGGCGCTGCCGCAGCTCGGCGCGTTCGCGCGCACGAAAACGTATCTCGGCTATAGTGATATGGGTTCGCTGTTGGGTGCGCTTTACGGCCGAGGGTTTCATCACGTCGTGCACGGGCCAATGCCGGCCGACATTACGCGCGACGGCGGGGATGCGGCTGTGCGGCGGTCACTTGCCTATTTGGTGGATGGTGCGACGGAGTCGCTTGAGCCTGCCGCGCTATTGGGTGCGAAGGTCGCGGCGTTCAATATCAAGACGCTGGGCGAGTTGATCGGCACACCGTATGAGCCAGATCTGACGGACCACGTGCTGCTGCTCGAAGAGGTGGCGGAATATATGTACAGCATCGACCGGGCGCTGTTTCACATCACGTCGGCGCCGGCGATGCGTAAGCTTGCGGGCATCAAGCTTGGCCGGTGCAGTCAGATTCCGTTGAACGATCCCGACTTCGGGAAAACGGAGGTGCAAGTCGCCGAGTATTGGTGCGAGCGCGCGGGCATCCCCTATCTCGGACGTGCGGATATCGGCCACGACGCCAACAATAAGGTCGTGCCGTTCGGGGCGCGGGTGATTGCCTGATCAGCTCTTGAGCAAAATCAGCGAGCGCGGTTCCCAGGTCACA
>JANLXP010000757.1:0-1528 GCA_031365165.1 Alphaproteobacteria bacterium | reverse complement strand
GTTGCGATCTACCTCGTGCAGGACTCGACCTTGGTATTCCTGCTGATCGGCATACCGGCTGCAATCGGCGGATTCTACTTGGGGCCGACGATGGCGCTGGTGCAGAGCCTCGTCGCGGTGCGCATGCGCACGGTCGCCTCCGCGCTTTTCCTGTTCATCGTCAACATCATCGGCATGGGACTTGGCTCCCTGATGATCGGGGCGATAAGCGACGTGTTAAAGCCCACATTCGGCGAAGACGCGCTGCGCTACGCGTTGTTGAGCTTCATGGTGTTCAACCTTTGGGCCGCCTATCACTACTGGCGCGCCGGCGCCTTCGTCGAGGCCGACCTCAAGCGCGCGGCGGAGGCTTCATCATAGCGGGCCCGTTTTCCGAGGACGCGATTGCGCGCCTGATGGTGCGCGAGCGCGACCGCTTCGTCGCAAGGAATCCGAAGTCGAAGCTGCTCGCAAACGAAGCAAAAGCCTCGCTGTTCGGCGGCGTGCCGATGCACTGGATGGCCGACTGGCCCACGCCCTTTCCGCTCTTCGTCGCTGAAGCATCCGGCGCACATTTCAAAGACGCCGACGGCAACGTCTATGCCGACTTCTGCCTCGGCGACACCGGCGCGATGTTCGGTCATTCGCCGGCACCCGTCGCCGCCGCGATCCGCGAGCAGGCAACGCGGGGCTACACGACGATGCTGCCCAGCGAAGACGCGGTTTGGGTCGGCAAAGAACTCGCCCGCCGCTTCGGCCTTGCGTTCTGGCAAGTCGCAGCGACGGCAACCGACGCCAACCGCTACGCACTCCGCTGGGCCCGCGCCGTCACTGGCCGCGACAAAATCCTCGTCTTCGACGGCTGCTATCACGGCACCGTCGAAGAAACGATGGTGCGCCTGAGCGGGGGCAAGACTGTCCCGCGCAAAGGCCAACTCGGCAACGTGCTCGACGTAGCGCGCACCACGCACGTCGTCGAGTTCAACGACATCGCCGCGCTTGAAGCAGCGTTGGCACATGGCGACGTTGCGGCCGTTCTCGCCGAGCCCGCGATGACGAACATCGGCATGGTACTGCCGGACACAGGCTTCCACGACGCGCTACGCGGTCTGACGCGCAAGGACGGCACGCTCCTCATCATCGACGAAACCCACACGATCTCGACCGGTCCCGGTGGCTACACGCACGCGCGCGGCCTCAAGCCCGACATCTTCGTCCTCGGCAAACCGGTCGCGGGCGGAGTCCCATGTGCAGTGTTCGGCGTCACCGCCGACGTCGCGGCACGCATGGAACAAGCCCGCGCTAGCGCGAGCACCGGCAGTCATGCCCACTCAGGCATGGGCACGACACTCTCCGCGAACGCATTCGCAATGCACGCCATGCGCGCGAACCTCGAACACGTGATGACGGATGCTGCCTACGCGCACATGATCCCGCTCGCCGAACACCTCCGCGATCGCCTTAACGCGGTCATAAGCGATCGACGCGTACCTTGGGTAATCACACAACTTGGCGCCCGCGTGGAATTTCAGTTTTGCGCAAAACCGCC
>JANLXP010000466.1:0-1816 GCA_031365165.1 Alphaproteobacteria bacterium | reverse complement strand
CGACAACGTTTAGCGCTGACGGCAACGCACTGATCCTGACGAAACGCGACGGGCACGTCGTGTTCGCCTCGCGCACCGACGCAACGCTGCTCGACGCGTTGCAGAACGACCGCACGGGCACCGAAATGACCTGGCGCGGCGACAGCTATTTCGTTGCAGGCCTTCCGATGAAGAAGAAAGCGCTGCCGCAGGAGTTGGGCCTCATCGCCGTGGGCGTGACGCCGGCAGCCGCCATCCTCGCCACCACGAACAGCCTCTCGAACCGGTTTCTAACCGTCGCGGGCCTCGCCGTGCTCGCGGCGTTCGCGCTCGCCTGGTACTGGACGACGCCGCTGGTGCAGCTGAACGACGCCATGGAGGCACTCGCCCGCGGCAACGCGCTCTATCGCGGCCCGACGCCGAACCAGAGCGACGCCTTCGCCCCGATGGCCCGCGCGTTCGAATCGTTCCGGCAAATGAAAATCGTGCGTGACAAGCTGTGGGCGCGCGATCGCGATTTGAGCCGCGGAAAGGAAACCGCCGAAGCCGCGCTGAAAGCGAAATCCGAACACATCGCAAGCTTGAGCCACGCCCTGAGCGCGCAGCTCTCGACGATCGTTCGCCTTTCGGACCTCATCAACCGCGAAACCCTGGAAGCGGCAACAGGCGGCGAAACACGCTCGACCTATGCGAAGGAAATCGCCAGCACTGGCGCTTCGCTTCTGTCCGTCATCAACTCTCTCTTCGACCTCTCCGAAGTCGAAGCGGGTCACGTGAAGCTCGAAGAAGCTGCGGTCGACCTGACGAAACTGGTCAGCGAAAGCTGCACGAGCATGCAGCCGGCCGCCAAGGACGCAGACGTAACGTTGGGCCGCGACGGCGCCGACACGCCCCTGATCGTCCGCTGCGACGCGCCGAAGCTGAAACAAGCGATCACAAACCTGCTCTCGAACGCGGTGAAGTTCACGCCCGCAAACGGTCTCGTCACCGTGCATCTGCGCATCTCGGCCGACGGCTGCCCCACGATCGTCGTCGAGGACACCGGCATCGGCATGCCACCCTGCCTGACGCCCGTCGCGGCGACACTCGACACGGCGCCGGCAACCGGCCGCCACGGTGCAGGCTTAGGCCTGCCGCTCGCACGCGAACTGATCGAACTCCACGACGGAAGACTTGAGATCGAAAGCGAAACCGGTAAAGGCACACTCGTGACGATCACACTGCCCGCAGGTCGCCTGATCGCAACGCCGGTCGAACGTCTAATTGCTTGAAGTCTTCGCCATCGAGCGGAACAACTGCTCGGTAGCGGCATCTGCGGGAAACAGGCTCTCGATCCGAAGCTCGTCGGCGGTTACGTCTTGCGCCGTGCCGAACGTCGCGATGACGGTGAAGAGCGAAATCCGCACGCCGTCCTTATTCATCTCAAGCGGCAGCACCGGCACCAAAGCCGCATCTTCTGCAGCCCAGAGCGTCTCTGCGTCCTGATACTGCGCAAGCTCGCTAAGGACCGCCTTCATCTCCTGGCCGCCCAAAGCCTCTGCCTCGCGCTGCGCCCGGTGCCAGAGCAGCGGCGCGACCAGAGACCAGTTCACGACGTACGGTTTGATCCCGTTCGGATGAAAGAAGAGGCGCATCAGATTACGCTCGGCCCCGCCGATCCGCGCCCATAGATCTTGCCCCAACATCGCGCCCATCGTCTCGAACGGCCCGTTCGCCATCCGGATGTTCCAAGCGCGGTCGATCGCGATCGCGGGATAGGGCTCCGCATTCGCGAGCATCACCTTCACCGCGTTCATCACCAGCGCCATCTGCGGATCGTCGAGCGGCCGCGCGCGAA
>JANLXP010000693.1:0-1278 GCA_031365165.1 Alphaproteobacteria bacterium | reverse complement strand
TAAATCTTCCGCCGCGCTGCCATTCGCCGCCTCGATCATTTTGCGGCGGCGAACGTAGGCGCGAAAGCAAACCCCGTAAACCTCCTTTCACGACCAGCGAACCGTTGCGCAATCGCCTGCGATTGGCCAATCTCACCCGAGGAAACGTACAAAAAGAAACTGATAGGGCAGACATGAGCGTCGACAACGTTGCAATTTCAGCCGCCCCCGCGCAGCCGCGTGAACTGTCGATCGCGTACAAGTATTACGCGCTGGGCCTGCTCGTGTTGGTCTACGTCTCGAACTACGCCGACCGCGTTCTGATGTCGATTTTAATGCCCGCGATCAAGGCGGAGTTCGACCTCAACGATCTCCAGCTTGGTCTTCTGGGCGGCACCATGTTCGCGGTCTTCTACGCCACCCTCGCCCTTCCGATCGCGTTGTTTGCCGACCGCGGCAATCGAAAGCTCGTGATCGTAGCGTCCACCGCCGTGTGGTCGTTGATGACCGCCCTTTGCGGCGGGACAATGAACTTTTGGCAACTCGCGATTACGCGCATCGGCGTCGGTGTGGGTGAGGCGGGCTCCGGTCCCTCCTCGCATTCCATCATTTCCGATCTCTTCCCGCTCAAGTCGCGCGCCACGGCATTGGGCATCTTCTCGCAAGGCATTTCGTTGGGTTTGGTTTTGGGAATCTATGGTGGCGCGCAAGTGGCGGCGCACTGGGTCTGGCGCACCGACGCGTTCGTACTAGACGGTTGGCGCATGGCGTTCATGGTGATGGGTGCGCTCGGCCTGCCGATTGCACTCTTGGCGGCGCTCACGCTGGTGGAACCTGCGCGCGGAGCCTCGGAAGGGCGCACGCTGAGCGGGGACGTCCCGTCGTTGGCGACCACGCTCAAATTCATCGCGTCGCAGAAAGCCCTGGTCCATATCCTAGCGGCGGCGACGTTGACGACGTTGGTCGGCTACACGGGCGTGATCTGGTGGCCTTCGTTTATCGTGCGCTCGCACGGGCTCAGCCCCGCCGACATGAGCGCCTTCTTGGCGCTGGTGTTCGGCCTCGGCTCCGGGTTTGGCATTTTCCTCGGCGGCTATTGCGCCGACTACTTTTCGCGCCACGACATCAAGATGATGTCGCGCGTCGTGACGATCGCGTTGCTGGTCGGTCTGCCGTTCGGCGTTGCGATCTACCTCGTGCAGGACTCGACCTTGGTATTCCTGCTGATCGGCATACCGGCTGCAATCGGCGGATTCTACTTGGGGCCGACGATGGCGCTGGTGCAGAGCCTCGTCGCGG
>JANLXP010000663.1:0-1542 GCA_031365165.1 Alphaproteobacteria bacterium | reverse complement strand
GGCGTAAGCGCGTGGCGCACGGCGAGCAGGTTTAAACCGGAGGCCACGAGGTCGAGCGTCGAGTCGACGAGCGCCGCCAACATCGCGACGGAGTTCGTTGCAGTCCAAGCCCAGAGCTTGATGCCGATCAGCACACCGGCCACCGCAACAGCCCCGTACGTCGCGAGGCGCTTCAGCCGTTCGGCCTCGGCACTGCTGATCTGGTTCACCGCGACGGTCTCAGCGCTTGTCATGGAAACAGACGCTCCGTCCGCCATGGCGCGTTCGCACCGTCGCGGCGATAGACCAGGCGGTCGTGCAGGCGGAATGGACGGTCGCGCCAGAACTCAAATTCGACCGGCATCAACCGGAAGCCGGACCAGTGCGGCGGACGCGGCACTTTCGTGAGGCCATAACGGGCTGCGTATTTCGCGACTTCGGTTTCGAGTTCGAAGCGCCCTTTGAGCGCGCGCGATTGGCGCGAGGCCCAGGCGCCGATCTGGTTGTCCTTCGGGCGTGACGCGAAATAGGCATCGGCTTCGGAATCGGTCACCACCGCGATCGTGCCGCGAATGCGGATTTGGCGGCGGATCGATTTCCAGTGGAAACACAGGGCTGCTTTTTCTTGCCCCAGAAGCTCCCTGCCCTTCGCGCTTTCGAAGTTCGTGTAGAAGACGAAGCCGTTCTCGTCGTGTCCCTTGAGGAGCACCATGCGCACGTTGGGTAAGCCGTCCGCATCGACGGTCGCCAGCGCCATGGCGTTCGCGTCATTCGGCTCCTTGGTGGCCGCCAATGCGAACCATTCGGCGAACAGCAAAAAAGGGCTTCCGGCCGCGGAAATTTCGGGCGTCGCGTCGTCTTTGGACTTCACATCCACGGGGATTCGGGCTCACGCTGTGGCTCGGTGGTCCAGTATATAGGCTCCGGCGGTTCGTCGCCGCACGTTTTGTCGCGTGAACTAAGAGGCATTCGCAGGCACCCATGAATGGTAAACCGCGCATAGCCGTGTTGGTCGCCATCGCGTTTCTGTTGAGCGCGTGCGTGACGAATATCGTTGCGGACAAAGCCGCGCGCTTCAATCAGGCAACGCTCGCGTATGACAGCGGCGACTATGCGCGGGCTTACGAGATTTGGTCGGAGCTTGCGGACGAAGACGACCTCGCCGCCATGCGCAATACGGCGCAATTGCTGCGTCAGGGCAAAGGTGTCGCGAAGGACGTCGACAAAGCCTTCGATCTCTACAAAGAGGCTGCCGAAAAAGGTTTCGTGACGGCGATGGCGAATGTCGCCGAGATGTATTTGAGCGGCGAAGGCACCGACACGGATCCGAAAGAGGCGGCTGTCTGGTACGCGCGCGCGGCGACGGCCGGGCTGTCGCTCGCACAGGTGAAGCTTGCCGACATGTACGACCAAGGCATCGGCGTCGAACGCGATCCGGCGCGGTCGCGCGCATTGCTGGAACGTGCAGCGCGCAATGGCTACGGCCCGGCGCGCACGCGGCTTGAAGCCATGGGCGTGTCCGTTGCGAGCACCGAGCCAGCAGCCACGCCTCCAAACGCCAAC
>JANLXP010000617.1:0-2278 GCA_031365165.1 Alphaproteobacteria bacterium | reverse complement strand
CGCTCACCTTCGCCAGACTCATCCGCACCGCACTCACTCATCGCAAAGCGATCACATGCCTGCTCGACCCACCCGACAAACCCCAAAGTCAAAGCCAAATGAACCTGGAGTTCGCCACATGCTGAACCGGACAGCCCTGGGCTTGACCCGGCCATGACGACGTTGTGTTTGTGCTTTACGAAAACCCTGCGCGGTCGGCGGCGCCGTGGACTGTGATTTTTTCGCCGGAGACGTATGTGTTCAGCGGCGAGACGAGGTAGCGCACGACGTTGGCGATGTCTTGCGGGGCGCAGACGTGGCCGAAGGGAGAGTTCTTGTCGAGGTCGTGGATGGCTTCGACGCCGCGCGACTTCGCGAGCCGCTGGCCCATGTCGGTGTCGGTCAAGGGCGGGGCCACGACGTTGACGTAGATGTTGTTGCCCTTCTCCTCCTTCGCCAGCGTGTAGGCGAGCGCTTCGCCCGCGGCCTTGCCCAGGTTGTAGGGGCTGCCGCGGCCGGCGTAGCCCAGCGTCGCTACCGAGGAGATCACGATGATGTCGCCTCGTTTATGTCCCCGCATCTGTGGCAGCACGAGTTTCGAGAGATAGAACGGCGCCAGCGCGTGCACGCCGAGCACGCGCTGCATCTCGCCCGGATCCGTGTCCGCCACCGTGTTGCCGCGGCTGGCGATGCCGGCGTTGTTGACGAGGATGGAGATCGCGCCGAGCTCGTTCTTCACCTGCTCAACCATCGCCGCGTCTTCTTCGAAGTTGTCGACGGAAGCTTTGTAGGCGGCGGCTTTGCGGCCCATCGCTTTGATTTCGGCGACGACCTTTTCGGCTTCGCTGTCCTCGCGGCGGTAGTTCACGGCGACGTCGGCGCCGTCTTGGGCCAGCGCGAGCGCGATCGCGCGTCCGATACCGCGGCTAGCGCCAGTGACGAGGGCAACGCGACCTTTGAGGGACATGGGGGCGGCTCCGGATCTGTGATGGCTGATGAACGGATCATAGCACAACGGCTCGCCGATATCGCCCCTGCAAATCGCGTGGTGCGGTTAGCAGCGCTGCTGCTAAGTGGTACTGGACCACTGGCTTATGGTTGTTGGCTTATGGACTCTGGCTTCTGGCTTATGGGTGCGGAGGGGTGCTCGGAGGGGTACCCGGAGTGACCGAAAATTTCCCTGTTGCCGTCGTGACTTACGGACCCCTCCAACTCGGCACTTTTTGCGCGATTTCCCTGCAGAATCACTGCAGATTTTTGTTTGCGCGCTCAGAGATTCACACGCGTTTGTCGCCGTCATGATTTTTGTGCGTTGGCGACGGCCGGTGGCGAAGCCGGAATTCTGTGGATATCTTCCAGACTTATGGCGCTCTTGCCTGGTAGCGTCGGCTTCCAGGCAAGGGCTTATGTCTTGGGAAACCAACGCCTGCAGGCGCGGCTGAAGCTGGTGGGGTCTTCAAAGCCGAGGGCGTCCGCCATGGCGTCGCGTGAGAGCTTGCCCGCGGCCAGCATTTCGCCGGCGCGGGCTTTCAGGTTGGCGTCGAGGAGGGCGCGGAACGTCGTGCCGCTGTCGCTTAAGCGGCGGACCAGCGTGCGGCGGGAGAGGCCGAGTTCTTCGGCGGCGTCGTCTTCCGTGAGGCGGCCGGTGCGGCGGCGTTTCAACAGGCGCTCGATCTTCAAGATGAGCGTCTCTTCGGTTTTGATGCGCCCTGCCGCCTGCTCGAGTTCGGCAACGGCGCTCGCGTAGAGGCCGGCGTCGGCGTAGGGCGAGGCGCGGTCGCAAAGTGCGTTCGGGATCACGATCTCGCCTTGGGCGCAATTGAACTCGACGCGGCCGCCGAGCACCTCGCGCAGGCGATCGACATGTTTCGGTGGCGAGCACGCGAAGCGATAGACGATCGTGTCGTGGCCGTCTTCAAGCAGCCCGTCGACCATCGACTTGCCGCTCAAGTAGGCGGTTTCGACCATCGGCCGCATGACGCGATCGGGAACGGGGGCTGCCGGGGCGATGGCGAGCGAGGTGTTCTTCTTGTCGCGCTTCACGCGCAACGTCAGATGCGGACCGCGCACGTGGCCGAAGCGCGCCAGGATCGCGATGCACTCGCCGATCGTGGGTGCGCTGCGCGATGCGACTTCCAGCGCGCCTTGCGTCGGCGCGCCCCAAATGGCGAGGCATTGCAGCGGCCAGTCGTCGCCGACGACGTCGAGCAAGTTTTCGCTGAACGTCAGGTAGGAAAACAGCGTCGTCTCGGCACCGGCACTTTGTATGCGTTCGGGATCGACGTCGGTGCCTTCGAGC
>JANLXP010000615.1:0-5904 GCA_031365165.1 Alphaproteobacteria bacterium | reverse complement strand
CGGGCTTCATCCGGCAGCAGGAGAACCAGCAGCTGGGGTTGAAGCCCGAACTCGTGAAATCGTTCACGCCGCGGCTGCAGGAGCTGGTCGGCTACGGCGTCTATCGCGGGCTGATCGGCCACATCGACAAGAAGAGCCCCGCGCAGGTGCTCGGCGCGCCGGATGGCTTCCGCTCGATCTGGGAACAGACTTAGCTAAGCTTGGTCCAGCACGCGCTTCGGATGCATCGAATCCACCATGCCCATGAAGGGCGGGTATACGGAGTAGCCGAGGAGGCTTTGGATCGTCGGGCGCAGGTTGCGGACGATGTCGCGCGGGACTTCGAGGAAGAAGTTTTCCTGCGTGCGCAGCCAGGGTGCGCAGTATTGGTTCGTGAAGGCGAGGCGGTCTTTCGTCGTTTGGTTCGCGCCGCCGCCGTGCCAGAGCGTTCCGAGGAAGATCACCACTGAGCCTTCCGGCATCACGCATGGGATGGTTTCGTTGCGTGCGGGCGGTGCGCGGTCACCCCAGGCATGGCTTTGCGGCACGATCATTGTCGCGCCGTTCTCGGCGGTGAAGGCGTCGATCGCCCAAATGGCGGCGACGCCCAGCGCCGGCCGGGGCCGTGGGATCTTGTAGAAGCCGTCGTCGGTGTGGAGCGGTTGCGGCGCTTCACCGGGATTGATGTTGATGATCTGTGCTTGGCTCAAGAGATAGTTCGGCTCGAACAGGTGGTCGATGAGCGCGAGCAAACGCGGGTGATCGATCAGGTCGTCGAAGATGCGCGTTTTGGCGAGGATGTTGTAGACGCGCTGGGTTTTTAGGCCTTCGAACGGATTGCGTCCCGTTGCGCCGAGTAGCCTCTGGCTTTCGCTCCGGATGGCGTCGCAGGTTTTGGTGTCGAGCAGGCGTTCGATGACGACGTAACCGTCGCGCATCAGGGCTTCGTGGTCGGCCCGGGTTTCGGGCAGGTCGCGATCACCCGCGAACTCGAAGCCATAGCGGCGGTCGTGATCGAAGGCGGACAGGGACGCGGTCGGGTGGGGTTTCAGGCTCATGTTGCTTCTGCGAATGGATGCGCTTTCAGCCAAAGATTGCGGGAAACCTTGCGAAATTGAAAGCGCTTCGGCGCGCGGGGAAGGCTAAGGTCCGCCCCAAATCGCGGCCCGGACGACTCGGGCACATCTTCTTTGAGGACACGCCCAATGAAAACCACCCGCTATCACAAGCGCACGATCGCCGGCCGCCCGTTGCATCCGGAAACGCAGATGCTGAGCTACGGCTATGACCCGATGCTGTCGGAAGGCGCGATCAAGCCGCCGATCTTCCTGACCTCGACGTTCGTGTTCCGCAATGCCGAAGAAGGGAAGATTCTCTTCGACGTGATCGGCAACCGGCGCAAGGCGCCGGAAGGCCAATCGGGCGGGCTCGTCTATTCGCGCTACAACAACCCGAACCTCGAGATGCTCGAGGACCGGATGGCGCTGATCGACGACGCCGACGATGCGCTCGTGTTCTCGTCCGGTATGGCTGCGATCTCGACGGTGTTGATGGGCTATCTGCGGCCGGGCGATTGCGTCGCCTTCACGAAGCCGCTCTACGGTGCGACGGCCTCGGTGATCGAGCGGTTCTTGAACGAGTTCGGCGTGACGTCGGTTGCGATCGAAGACGCGACGAATATCGGCGCGATCCGCGCGTCGCTGGCGAAGGTGGACCAATCGCGCATCAAGATGATCTTGGCGGAGACGCCGGCCAACCCGTCGAGCTTGCTTTGCGACCTGACCGCGCTCGCGCAGGCTGCGAAAGAGATCGGGCAGAAGGCCGGCAAGAAACCAATCCTTGCGGTCGACAACACGTTGCTCGGGCCGATCTTCCAGAACCCGCTGAAGCACGGCGCGGACATCAACATCTATTCGCTGACGAAATACGTCGCGGGACACAGCGATCTGGTTGCTGGTGCAGTGACGGGCAGCGACGAGGCTTTGGCGCCGCTGCGCACGTTGCGTGGTTGGCTCGGCTGTCAGCTTGATCCGAATTCATGCTGGATGGTGACGCGCTCGCTTGAGACGGTGGCGCTGCGCATGAACAAGGCGGCCGACAATGCGGCTGCGGTCGCCGAGTTCTTAAAGGTGCACCCGAAGGTCGAGGCCGTGAACTTCCCGAGCCTATTGCCGAAGGGCGATCCGCAGCGCGAAATCTACGACCGGCAGTGCACGGGCGCGGGCTCCACGTTCTCGTTCGTCGTGAAGGGCGGCAAGGACGAGGCGTTTCGCGTGCTCGACGGGCTGCAGATCGTGAAGCTTGCGGTCAGTCTTGGCGGCACCGAAAGCCTCGCCTGCCATCCGGCGACGACGATGCATTCCAGCTTCTCTGCCGAGGAGCGTTCGCGTCTGGGCATTCCCGACGGCCTCATCCGCATCTCGATCGGCGTCGAGCATGCGGACGATCTGATCGCGGATTTGCAGCAGGCGTTGGGGTAGGCAGGTGCGGGGGGATTGTGAGGTCACATGTCCCTTATGCGGATCTCTTATTGGGCGGGCGTGACGGCCGCACTTTATGTGCTGTTCGTCATCGTCTTTTACGTTTCGAATGTGGTGACGATCTTTCTCATTCGCGGGTCGGAGCCGCTGACCGTGGAGGTGTTGCGCTATCTCTTTGTGCGCGATGCGATCGTCTGCATACCGCTGACCATGGTCGGCACGGTCGTCTTCGCCTTCATGATGCGCGGCGTGCGCGCGTCAATCGACAAGCATCGCCATTGATCACTTCGCGTCGGCGCGCTTGAAGGCGTCGCGGGCGCGGAGGCGGTCGAGGTAGGTGCGCACTGCCGGCGGGAAGTCGCCGTCGATGCCGATCAGCGTTGCCAGATGGAGCGCGAAGCCGATTGCGATGTCGGCGGCGGTGAAGCGGTTCTTGACCAAGTAGTCGCCCTGTTGGGCCGCCGCGTCGACGGCGCGCAGGCGGCCGTAGAACCACTTGCGATAATCCTCGGCGACTTGCGGCTGGCGACGCTCCGGCGGTTCGAGCTGCGTGTAGCGGAGCACGAACGTCTGCGGGAACGTCAGCGTCGCGTCGCTGAAATATAGCCAGTTCAGATAGCGGCCGTAGTCGGGATCGCTCGACGGCACGTGCAGATCGGCCTTGCCTTGGGCGGCGGCGTATTTCTCGCCGAGGTAGTGGCAGATCGCGGGCGACTCCGTCATGCGCAACTCGCCGTCGAAGAAACACGGGATCGTGCCCAGCGGGTTGATCGCCAGATATTCCTTCGCGAGCACGCGCGGTGGGAACGGCAGGACGTGGAGTTCGTACGGCAGGCCCAGTTCTTCGAGCATCCAGAGCGGACGGAGCGAGCGGGCGCCTTTGCAGTGGTAGAGTTTGAGGTTGTTTGCGGTCATTGCTGCGATCCAATCTCATGTTCTGTCAGCGCCAATTTGCCATGGTCTCGTGGCCGGCCGCTACCGTGGCTCGATGACGCTGCCTTCATCGTGCCACGATTGGCGGGCATGAAAAGGTATCCCGTACCGATGGGGGCAAACATCCATGCGGATCATTTTGTTTCTGGTCGTGGCGTTGATCGCGCTTCTGGTTGCCACCAACCCGACGCGCGCCGAGTTCAACGATTGGATCATGCAGTACGCCGTGCAAAAGGTGCGCGACGTCGGCAAAGCGCAAAAGCGCGAAGTCGATTGGAGCGAACGCCTCATCGGCGGCTACTCCACCGGCTGGGTGATTTCAAACCTACCTGTGGCGCGGTCGAACTATCTTTTGTTTTCGATCTATCGCGTGGACTTGCCGCAGGACATTCGCGGCGAGTTCCCCGGTTGCGTTTTCGCGGTCGCCGGGCAGTTCATTCCGCGCAATTCGTGCTGATCAACGTTTCCGCTTGAGACCGCCTGCGCGGATTGCCGTTTCGGCGCGCTGCTTGATACGGCCGGCGAAGTTCTTCACGTGGAAAATGTACTGCTGATCGACGACACCTTGGAAGAGGTGAGCCCACGGGCCTGAGGCGTAGATCGGCACGTCTTCGCCGCCGTGCGTTTCGCTGCCTGCGGGGACGAGCGCTTGCTGGTGGTAGTCGGGCGCTTTGGTGTCGACGTTGGTGAGATCTTCGCGCGGTGCGCCGTCTTTGCCGGCGCCGGGGCCATTCGCGTAGGAGAGCGTCGTGTACGGTTTTCCATCGTTTGCGAGCGCGAGTTTGCCCGTGCCGTCGTCGGCAAGTCCTAAAATCGGATTGGTGCGCGAGGGATAGCCCGCCATCGTCAGCACGTGGCTGTGGTCGGCGGTGACGACGATCAGCGTGTCGCGTGCGTTCGTGGCGGCGAGGGCTGCTTTCACCGCGTCGTCCATGGCTGCGGCATCTTCGAGTGCGCGCGCGGCGTTGCCGGCGTGGTGCGCGTGATCGATACGGCCGCCTTCGACGAGCAGGAAGAAGCCCGCCGGATTGCGCTTCAGGATCGCGATCGCTTTCGCGGTCATCTCGGCGAGCGACGGTTCGCCGGCCTTATCCTTGGTGCGGTCGAGTTCGTATTGCATGTGGCTGGGCTCGAACAGTGCCAACACGTGTCCGGCGGTCGCGGGGTTCAGCGCGTCGAACGCGGCTTTGTTCCAGACGTAGCTCGATTTGCCGGGATAGCGCGCGGTCCACGCTTGGGTCAGGTCCTTGCCGTCTTTGCGCGTGCCTTTCTTGTCCGCGTATTCGGGGTCGGCTTGGTCCGCGCGTAGGAAGCGGCTGCGGCCGCCGCCCATCGCGACATCGAGCCCGTCACCGTATTTCATTTCCACGAGTTGGCGGGCGATGTCGATGCAGCCGGCGGCGATGTCGTCGGGCTTCATGTCGGCGTCGCCTTCCCAGTCGCGCCCGGCGGAATGGGAATAGACGGCGGCGGGCGTTGCATGCGTGATGCGCGTGGTCGTCACTGCGCCGGTCGACATGCCGGCGAGTTCGGCAAGTTCGGCGATCGTCGTCGTGGGGTGGGCGAGACCCGCTTTGCAGTCGTTCTCGGCGACGCTGGAATCGACGTTGAGCACGCCGTTGCGCGACTTCACGCCGGTGGTCATCGCGCTCGCCGAAGGTGCGGAGTCGGTGACTTCGGAATCATGCGAATAGGTGCGCGAGAACGCGGCGTAGGGGAGTTGTTCGAACGTCAGCTTGTTCGACACGCCGTCGCGGCCGGCCTTTTGGCCTTGGTAGATGCGCGCGGCAGTGACGGTTGTGACACCCATGCCGTCGCCGACGAAGAGGATGATGTTCTTGGCGGGCCGCGTGTTCGCACGGCGGGCCAGCGTGTCGCGAAGGGTTGCCTCGGCGGAGGTGTAGTAGGGGTCTTTCGTTTGCGTCATTGGATCGGCGTGGGCCAGCGCTCCACCGAGGACCGCAGTGAGAGCCAGGCTTAGTGCGCGCGCGTGCATGTTTCTTCCCTCGTTGCGGAGAGCAACCGTCTAGCGCTCTTTTGTGACAGTTCGGCCTACAACTGCAAGCCCGCGACGTAGTCGGCAAGCTTTTGCTGTTCGGCCGCACGTTCGCGCGTCAGGCGGTCGATTGCTTTCTTGTGGGTGTCGGCTTCGTCTTCGAGTTTGCCCATTTCGCGCAGGTAGCGCGATTGCAAGTCGCTGCCGGCCGGCACCGCCTTGATGTTGTCGCGGATGCGTCCTTGGTCTTCGAAGACGCGGTCGCGGGCGTCGCCCTCGTTCTCGATTTGCGTGTCGAGGGCTTCGATGCTCCGCTTCATCTCGCCCATCTTTGTGAAGGCGGCGCGTTGGGCTGGCGTCAGGTTTTCGTTCGAGGCATAGGCCAAGACCGTGTCGATATCGATGTCGACGAGTTGCGTTTCCTCGTCGCGCGGCCATTGGGTGGTGACGGTCTGTTTGACCGTCGTGCCGGCTTTCACGTCAAAGGGCACGCGGAAGGCGGTGTCGGTCATCTCG
>JANLXP010000550.1:0-1841 GCA_031365165.1 Alphaproteobacteria bacterium | reverse complement strand
CGGGCTTCGCGCCGGTCGCGGGTAAGCGAACGAATTTGATCATGATGGCGCGAGCGTTCGGGTTGGCGCGGTTCTCCGGCACGCTGAGCGTGACGAGTTCGCCTTGCGCCTGCGCGCCACCCGGGCCGGTCAGCGTGTACGGTTCGCGCTTAACCTCTGACGCGGACGCTGCGGCGACAAAGAAAAGCGCGGCACACACGGCGATGGTGGTTCTCATTCGTCGCTCTCCTGGTCGGATGTCAGATAGGCATGAAGCACGCCGGCAAGCGTCGCCTTCATCTTCGTGAGTGGCTGGCGCGCCGCGTTCGCAGCCGGTGCATTCGGAAACAGCACCACCTCCCGCACGGCGGTGCCCACGATGAAAAAGCCGGTGCGTATCGCGTACGCCTTGTCGGGGTGACGGATTTCAGCGTGGAACGGGTGCAACGCGGCGACGATCTGTTCGTACATGGTCGTTCGCTCACCGAGAATGGAACGCAGATCCTCAGGCTTGGTGCGCGCATAAATCACGATCGCCCGCATCAGATTCTCGCGCTCTTCGAAAGAGGCCGCGAATTCGTCGACGATAAGACGGCACGCGCGGCGCAACGTCAGCGGCTTGCGGGCAAGCGCTCCGCGAAGCCGCGTGACCCTCTCCGGTATCGCGGCGTGATAGCGCGCGTAGAGCGCGGGCAGCAGCGCGTCTTTCGTTGGAAAGCGCGCATAGAACGACCCGGTTGAGCTTCCCGATTTCAGGACGATTTCGGCAATCGAAATGTCTTCGAACGCGCGGCGCTCCAGCAGCTTTTCCGTCGCATCCAAAATCGCTTCGAGCGTTCGCCGGCTGCGATCCTGGCGGGGCGCTTGGACAGGCATAGCCGCTCTCCACTAGAACTAGAACCTAGTTCTAATTATGGAGAATGCAAAGTCAAGCCGAGGTCTTTCGCGGCCGATCACAATCCGTTGTGTGAACTAGCTCCCCGCAATCGTCATACCCTCGATCCGGAGCGTCGGCGCGTTCGTGCCGTACTTGAAGACGAGGTCGTTCGCAGGGCGCATCCGCAAGAACATGTCGTTCAAGTTGGATGCGATGGTAATCTCGCTGACCGGATAGGTGATCTTGCCGTTCTCGATCCAAAATCCGGCGGCGCCACGGCTATAGTCGCCGGTGACGCCGTTGACACCCATGCCGATCAGCTCAGTCACATAAAGCCCGTCCGCGATGTCGGCGATCAGTGCTTCCGGTGTTTCCTTGCCCGGCACCAGATAAAGGTTCGATACGGAGGGCGAAGGCGGACCACCCGTGCCGCGCGCCGCATGTCCCGTTGACGTCAGTTTCAACTGGCGCGCCGTCGCGCTGTCGAGCAGCCAGGTTTGCAAGACGCCGTCCTCGATCAAATTCATCGCGCGGTTGGCGACACCTTCGCCGTCGAACGGCTTCGAGCGAACGCCGCGCACGATATGCGGGTCGTCGACGATGCGCGTGCCCTCCGGGAAAATCCGCTGCCCCATCTTTGACTTGAGGAACGATGTCCCACGCGCAATCGACACGCCGTTGATTGCGCCAGCCAGATGCCCAGGTCGGCAGGTATTGCCTTAGGAATTGACCGTCTGGTAATGTTGCTGACGAACGCATCCGCCATCAGGGATGTATTGTTTTTCCCGGCGGGGGACATTTTCGAATAGCTAGCCCACACCTACTATGGCAGACACATCAGACCTGAAGCGCGACGTATACATCATGTTCAAGGACGGCATCAACAACGTCGTTGATTTCCAGCACGTCAACCCGGGTAAGGGCTCGGCTTTCGTGCGTACCCGCCTCAAGAACGTCGAGACGGGCAAGGTGCTCGAGCACACCT
>JANLXP010000533.1:0-1752 GCA_031365165.1 Alphaproteobacteria bacterium | reverse complement strand
TCAGAAGATCGCGAAGAACGGTATTCTCATGGGGCATGGCGAAGGGTCCTTCTCATGTCTGAATCGTTGGCTAGACGTTCCAGACACAGATGAATCCTCGCCGTGCGCCTCGTCCACAAAAACTAAACCGGACAGCCGTGGCCTTGAGCCGGCCACCCAGGGTCGCGCGCTCAACGCATGGGCCTGCAATCCTGGGTGACCGGGTCAAGCCCGGTCATGACGGGAGTGAGGCTCGCAACTTGCTCCTCAGTTTAGATATTCCGCAGCCGTCTTCCCTACAAACATCGCGATGACGCTGGTCAGCAAGAAGAGTTGCAAAAGCTTCAGCGGCAGGGGCCACGGCGCCACGGTTTTTCCGCGACGAAGCCAAACAATGTAACTTATGACGTACAGACCAAATCCAATCGCCAGGATCAGCAGGCTGATTGTATGCCAACCGGCCTGTGCCGCCAGAACTCCCATCATCACCCAAACAAGTACGCTAACAATCCGGAGCGCCGCGTCGATCTGCGATTCGTCAAACATCACGCAGACGATTAAACGGGTTCACAGGAACTCCAAACGGATCGTCCGCAACTATTTTCCATACGACAGGATCATCGCTCCAAGTGTCAGGTGCGTGCGCATACACTTCCAGCAAATCGATGTAGCCCTCGTTGCCGACAAAGATCAGGCAGCCGCCAGAGGTCACAAAGCCAGGCCGCCAGATCCCAACGTAGTTGTGCTCTGTTGGCGTCGTGCTGGGGGCGTTGCGCGATACTTTGATGTCTGTGAAAGAGCCGTGTCCCGTGAAGGTGCGGCTAACGACGCGACTTAGCGCGATCTGCTGCTTCAGGACATCTGCCTCACGAACTCCTGCGAGAACGTGGAAAAGCAGGTCGCGCTCGAAAGGAGTATACCCCTGCCCTTCAAGGTCCATCACACCAACATCGTCACCGGATCTTCGATGTAGCCCTTGAACGCCTCGAGCCACGTCGCCCCCAGCGCGCCGTCGATCACACGGTGATCGCACGACATCTGCACGGTCATGACGTTCGCAATCGCCAGCGCGCCCTTTTTCACCACGGCGCGCTGCTCGCCGGCACCTACCGCTAAGATCGCAGCCTGCGGTGGGTTGATCACCGCCGTGAAATCGTGCACGCCGAACATGCCGAGGTTGGAAATCGCAAACGTCCCGCCCTCGAACTCGGCGGGCTTCAGCTTCTTCGCCTTCGCGCGAACTGCAAGCTCTTTCACCTCGCGCGAAATCGCAGCGAGGCTCTTGGTCTCCGCCTGAAACACGATCGGTGTGATCAAACCAAAGTCGAGCGCGACCGCCACGCCGACATCGGCATGCTTGTGTTTCAGCAGCGCCGTCTCAGTCCACGAGCAATTCACGCCCGGAACGCGGATCAGCGCAAGCGCCGCCGCCTTTACAATGAAATCGTTGACCGAAAGCTTGTAGATGCCGGCACCTTCCGTCGGCGCCTTCTCGTTCATCTGCTTGCGCACATCGAGCAGCGTGTCGATCGTGCAGTCGACTGTGATGTAATAGTGCGGAATATCGCGCTTCGACGCAGTCAGCCGTTTCGCAATCGTCTTGCGCATCGAATCGTGCGGCACTTCCTCGTAGGACTCTTTCGGGAAGTAGAGCCGCGCATCCGGTATCGACGACGGCGCTGGCGCCTCCGACGGACGCGGCGCAACCGGCATGGGCTTCGCCGCCGGCGCACGTTGAGCGCCACCCTTGGCCTCCCCGCGATCGGCCCGCGT
>JANLXP010000531.1:0-2655 GCA_031365165.1 Alphaproteobacteria bacterium | reverse complement strand
TTCGCCGCCGACATGCCCCTCGGCGCCACCGAAGCGATCTTCGCCCTCGCCCGCACCGCCGGCTGGATCGCCCACATCCGCGAGCAGGAAGCAGGCGGCCGCTTAATCCGGCCGCAATCACGCTACGTCGGCCCTTGGCCGGTGCAAGCGGCCTAGCTCAACGCAAAGAAAAAGGCGCGCAAACTGCGCGCCTTTTCCTGAAAAGTTTTGACCGCTGTTAGAGCGTCCGCTTGATCGTCTCGACCTCGAAGCACTCGATCTGGTCGCCCTTTTGGATGTCCTGATAGTTGTCGAATGCCATACCGCATTCTTGACCGGTCACGACTTCCTTCACCTCGTCCTTGAAGCGCTTCAAGGTCGAGAGCGTGCCTTCGTGGATCACCACGTTGTCGCGCAGCAGGCGAACCTTGTTGCCGCGAAGGACCTTGCCCTCGGTGATCCGGCAACCGGCAACCTTGCCGACCTTCGTGATGTTGAAGACCTCGAGGATCTCCGCGTAGCCCAGGAAGTTCTCGCGCAAGGTCGGCGACAGCATGCCTGATAGGGCCGCTTTGATGTCGTCGATGATGTTGTAGATGATCGAGTAGTAACGGATCTCGACGCCATCGCGCTTCGCCAACTCGCGCGCTTCGGCGCTGGCGCGCACGTTGAACGCGATGATCGGCGCGCCCGATGCACGAGCCAGAATGATGTCGCTCTGCGTGACGCCACCGACGCCGGCATGCAGCACCTGCGCTTTGACTTCGCTTGTCGACAACCCCGCAAGAGCGGACGAGATCGCCTCGACCGAACCCTGCACGTCCGACTTCACGACCAGCGGCAGGATCTTCGCTTCGCCGACACCCTTGGCGGCCAGCACCTGATCGAGCGATGCACGCCCACCCGGCCGCGTCCGCGCGTCGCGCTTCTTGCGCGCACGGAAATCGGCAACTTCGCGGGCACGCGCTTCGGAATCGACAACCGCAAAGTCGTCGCCCGCTTCCGGCGGTGCCGAAAGACCCAAAATCTCAACCGGCTCGGACGGACCAGCACTCGGCACCGGCTCGCCACGCTCGTTGACGAGCGCACGCACGCGGCCCCATTCGGCGCCCGCCACGACGATGTCGCCAACCTTCACCGTACCGCGCTGCACGAGCACGGTCGCGACCGGGCCGCGGCCCTTGTCGAGCTTCGCTTCGACGACCGCGCCCGATGCAGCACGCAGCGGATTGGCCTTAAGGTCCAAGACTTCGGCTTGCAGAAGGATCGCTTCCTCAAGCTTGTCGAGGTTGATCTTCTTCGTGGCCGACACTTCAACGGCCTGCGTCTCGCCACCCATGGATTCGACGACGATCTCGTGCGTCAAAAGCTCGGTCTTGACGCGATCGGGCGTCGAGTCCGGCTTGTCGATCTTGTTGATCGCGATGATCAGCGGAACCTTCGCCGCCTTCGCATGATTGATGGCTTCGATCGTTTGCGGCATGACGCCGTCGTCGGCGGCAACGACCAGCACGACGATGTCCGTCACCTTCGCCCCGCGCGCACGCATCGCCGTAAAGGCCGCGTGGCCCGGCGTGTCGAGGAACGTGATCTTCTGGCCCGACGGCAGCTTCACCTGATAGGCGCCGATATGCTGCGTGATACCGCCCGCTTCGCCGGCCACGACATCCGTCGAGCGCAACGCATCGAGCAGCGTCGTCTTGCCGTGGTCGACGTGACCCATGATCGTCACGACCGGCGCGCGTGGCACCAGCGTTTCGTCGGCGTCCACATCGCCGGTCAAACCTTCGAGAACGTCGTCTTCCGCGACGCGCTTGACCGTGTGGCCGAACTCTTCCGCGATCAACTGCGCGGTATCGGCATCGAGCGACGTGTTGATCGTCACCATCTGCCCCTGCTTCATCAGGTTCTTGATGATGTCGACGCTGCGCGTCGCCATGCGGTTCGCCAGTTCCTGAACCGTGATCATTTCCGGAATAACGACGTCGCGAATGATCTTCTGCGGCTCTTCTTTGACGCCCATTTGCGCGCGCTGCGTGCGCTGCACATGGCGCTTGTAGGCAGCGATGGAACGTACGCGTTCTTGATCGTCGAGCGCGGTGACCACGCTGAGTTTGCCGCGACGCCCGTCGTCCGCAACCTTGCGCGGCTGCGTCGGCGGCTTCGCACCGGGCGCGCCCCCAGGACCGGTCGCGCGACGCCTGCGCCCATCGTCATCGTCCATCGGGCCGCGCCGTGCCGGCGCTCCCGCACCAGCACCACCGGCAGGCGGACGCGTCGACGGTGCGCCGCCAGGACCACGTGCAGCAGGTGCTCCACCAGCTGGTCTCGCAGCGCCGCCAGCAGGCCGCGCTGCCGGACCACCGGCGGGACGCGCGCTTGGGCGCGGCGCTGATGTGGCAGCACGTTCTTCGGGAGCCTCACGGCCGCGCGAAACATCTTCCGTCGCGCGGCGCGAATCTTCTTCGGCCTTCCGCTTGGCGGCAGCTTCGCGCTCTTTCGCGAGCTTCGCATCTTCTTCCGCACGGCGCTTCGCTTCTTCTTGCGCGCGACGACGTTCGCCTTCCTCGGCGACACGTGCATCCGACAGCGCGCGCGAACGTGCTTCCTTCTCGCCTTCGGTCAGCGTGCGCAGAACCATGCCGCCGGACTTCGGCTGCACGGGGGGCGCCTTCG
>JANLXP010000491.1:0-5808 GCA_031365165.1 Alphaproteobacteria bacterium | reverse complement strand
AACCAAAGGCCGCGCTTTTGCAGGGAAAGCCGAGCAAGTGCCAGACGATGCCGTTGACCGGCGGACAGCATGCCGCCGCTGTGGTCGGCGAGCGGGCGCAATGCCCATTCGTCCAAAGCGTTCGCGACAGCGGTCTTCGGCGCGCCGAGGATTGCGGCATGAAACTCCAGCGTTTCGCGCACGCGCATTTGCGAGCGGACAATGCCGAGGTGGCTCACAAAGTGAAACGCGTGGTCGTGTGCTTCGTCGGTCAGTAGTTGATCGTTGGCACCCAGCATGCGCATGCGCCCCGCCATCAGACCAAGAAGGCCCGCGATCACGCGCAGCAAGGTCGTCTTACCACTGCCGTTCGGACCATGAAGGATCAGCGCTTGGCCGGGACCAAGTTCAAAGTTCACGTGACGGAAGATCATGCGCTCGCCGCGATAGGCTGCAACGTTCTCGGCGATAACGCGCATCAGATATCCGCGAATGAGCCGCTGCGGCCCTTGCCCGACGCGAAGCGTGCGGCACCAGTGACGGACCCGCCGCCGGCCATCGAAGCGATGCCGTGGTCGAACTCGTTCGCCATCGCTTGCGCGTAGTCCATGTCCCATTGCTGATAGGCTGATAGGCGGTCGTGGCGCATGCAGACTTGCGGCAGTCCTGCAAGTTCGCCTGCGAGTTTCTCGGCGGCATGGCGCGCCGTGCCCTTCGCCACCACGCGATTGACGAGACCCATCGCTAACGCTTCAGACGCGCTCACCGCGCGGCCCGTGAGGATCATGTCCATCGCATGGCCCATGCCGATGAGGCGCGGTAGGCGCACCGTGCCGCCGTCGATGAGCGGCACACCCCAGCGCCGACAGAACACGCCGAGGACAGAGTCTTCCTCCGCGACGCGCATATCGCACCACAGGGCGAGCTCAAGGCCGCCCGCGACCGCGGGACCCGCGATCGCCGCGATCACAGGCTTTGAGAGTAGGAAGCGGCTGGGGCCCATCGGGCCCTGGTCTTTCAGGATGTCCAACCCGGCTTTGGGGTTTTCGACGCGGTTGCCTTTGTTCTCGGCAATGGCCTTCAAATCTGCGCCCGCACAGAACGCCCCGCCTTCGCCATAGAACACCGCTACGGCCGCATTGGGGTCGCGGTCGAACGCCAAGAAGGCCGCGGATAGCGCGTCAGCCGTCGGGCGGTCGACGGCGTTACGCCGGTCGGGGCGCGACAAAATCACCGTGGTGACGGCGCCGTTGTGTTCAGTGCGTACCGCTGGAGCTGTCATAGGTGCATTGCCCGGATCAATATGACTTTCTCAAGCTTGCACGGTAGCGGCTTCAAGAAAAAGCTATTAATTTCCACGCCAATCGACCTTCCCCATCCTTCGCGACAGCCTTTCAGGAGCGCATCGCCCGTGACCGCCCACGACAGTTTCAAGTCCAAGAAGACGCTCAAAGTCGGAGCTAAGACTTACACGTACTACAGCCTGAAGGCGGCTGAGAAGAATGGCCTGACCGGCATTTCGAAGCTGCCGTATTCGATGAAGGTGCTGCTAGAGAATTTGCTGCGGTATGAAGACGGGCGCAGCGTTACGAAGGAAGATATTCAGGCGTTCTCGACGTGGCTGAGTACGAAGACTTCGGATCGCGAAATCGCGTTCCGTCCGGCACGCGTGTTGATGCAGGATTTTACGGGCGTTCCCGCCGTTGTCGATTTGGCGGCGATGCGCGATGCGATGAAGACGTTGGGCGGCGATCCTGAGAAGATCAACCCGTTGGCGCCGGTCGACCTCGTGATTGATCATTCGGTGATGGTCGACTATTTCGGCACGAAGGATTCATTCAAGAAGAACGTTACCCGCGAGTTCGAACGCAACGGCGAGCGCTATTCGTTCCTGCGCTGGGGTCAGTCGGCGTTCGACAATTTTCGCGTCGTGCCGCCTGGCACCGGCATTTGCCACCAAGTGAACCTGGAATATTTAGCGCAGACGGTTTGGACGGCGAAGGCCAAGGACGGCAAGAAGGCTATCGAGGTCGCCTATCCCGATACGCTGGTCGGCACCGACAGTCACACGGTGATGGTGAACGGTCTTGCGGTGCTGGGCTGGGGCGTCGGCGGGATCGAGGCCGAGGCCGCGATGCTGGGCCAGCCGCAGTCGATGCTGATCCCGGAGGTCGTTGGCTTCAAACTGACCGGCAAGGTGCCGGAAGGTGTGACGGCGACGGACTTGGTGCTGACGGTCACTCAAATGCTGCGCAAGAAAGGCGTGGTCAACAAATTCGTCGAATTCTATGGGCCGGGATTGAACGAGCTGCCGCTCGAGGACCGAGCCACGATTGCAAACATGGCGCCGGAATACGGCGCGACCTGCGGCTTCTTTCCGATCGACGAGGAGACCATTCGATATTTGAAGGCGACGGGGCGGGCCAAAGCGCGCGTCGACCTGGTCGCGGCCTACGCAAAGGCACAGGGCATGTGGCGCGGGCCTAAAGACGCCGATCCGGAATTCACCGATACGTTGCACCTCGACCTTGGCGACGTGGAGCCGAGCCTTGCCGGCCCGGCGCGGCCGCAGGATCGCGTGCCCCTGAAGACCGCGGCGCTCGGGTTTGCCGAGTCGCTTGCAAAGACCTTCGGCAAGGCTGGCAAAGAAAACGACACCGTCGAGTTGCCGGGGACCGACCTCAGGTTGGGGCATGGTGCGGTGGTGATCGCGGCCATCACGTCGTGCACGAACACGTCGAACCCGTTCGTGATGGTGGCCGCCGGGTTGGTGGCGCGCAACGCGCTGAAGAAGGGGCTCAAGGTCAAGCCTTGGGTGAAGACGTCGCTTGCACCCGGCAGCCAGGTGGTCGGGGAGTATCTGGCGAAGGCCGGTTTGCAGAAGGACTTGGACAAGCTTGGGTTCAACGTCGTGGGCTTCGGCTGCACGACATGCATTGGCAATTCCGGTCCGCTGCCTGACAACGTGACGGAAGCGGTGACCAAGGGCGATCTGGTGGCTGCCGCCGTGCTTTCGGGAAATCGTAACTTCGAGGGCCGCGTGAACCCGTTGACGCGGGCGAACTATTTGGCTTCGCCGCCGCTCGTCGTGGCGTATGCGCTGGCCGGTTCGATGACGATCAATGTGACTACCGATCCGATCGGGCACGACAAAAAGGGTAACCCTGTTTACCTGAAAGATATCTGGCCGACCGCGAAGGATGTAGCGGCGACTGTGCGCAAAGCGGTCACGACGAAACTCTTCCGCGAGCGCTATGCCAACGTGTTCGATGGCGGGCCGGCGTGGAAAAAGATCGGCGTGAAGAAATCGCTGACCTATCCGTGGGACATCGGCTCCACCTATGTGCAGCAGCCGCCTTATTTCGAGGGCATCACACAAGAGCCCCTGCCAATCATCGACGTGAAGGGTGCGCGCATTCTGGGTCTCTTCGGAGACTCGATTACGACCGATCACATCAGCCCGGCCGGCGACATCAAGATGTCGAGCCCTGCCGGCGAGTTCTTGCAAGAGCGCCAGGTCCGGCAGACGGACTTCAACTCGTACGGCGCGCGGCGCGGCAATCATGAAGTCATGATGCGCGGCACGTTCGCGAACATCCGTATCAAGAACCAAATGGTGCCGGGCGTCGAAGGCGGCGTGACGAAGCATCAGCCTTCCGGCGAGCAGATGACGATCTATGACGCCGCCATGCGCTATCAGCGCGACGGCGTGCCGCTCGTCATTTTCGGCGGCAAGGAATACGGCACCGGTTCGTCGCGCGATTGGGCGGCGAAGGGCACGCGGTTGCTTGGTGTGCGCGCTGTGATCGTCGAGAGCTTCGAGCGCATTCACCGTTCGAACCTCGTCGGCATGGGCGTGCTGCCGTTACAGTTCCAAGAGGGCAAGTCGTGGCGGACCCTCGGACTGACCGGCGCGGAAATGGTCGACATCCCGGGGTTGGAGCAGGGCCTAAAACCGCGGCAGATGTTGAACCTTCGCATCACACGCACAGACGGGCGTGGCGAAGATGTGCCGGTGATCCTGCGGATCGATACGCTGGACGAGATCGAGTACTTCCGGAACGGCGGAATTCTGCACTACGTGCTTCGCGGGCTCGCGAAAGCGGCATAAACCATGGGCCTAAAGAAGAACACCGGTTCGTGACTAGGCATTGAGGGCGGGCGGGGACTAGGATTCGAACACAATGACGACTTCAGCTTCCCCGAAACACCTTCGCGCCGGGTGCCTTGCCGCACTCGGCGTGCTGCTTTTTTGGCAGAGCACGATGGCCGGCGAAACGCAGAAGCAACCGGTCCTGGTCGAGTTGTTCACGAGCCAGGGTTGTTCGTCGTGTCCGGCCGCAGACAAAATTCTGGGCGACCTTAAGAAGCGCGACGATGTCGTGGCGTTGTCGTTCAGCGTCGATTATTGGGACTATATCGGCTGGCGCGACACGCTGGCCCGGCACGAGAACACGCTGCGTCAGCAGGCCTACGAAAAGGTGCTGCCATCGCATCGCGTCTACACGCCGCAAATCGTCGTCGACGGCGTGCAAGATATGCCCGGCAACCAGCGCCAGGATGTGACTGAAGCGATCGCGCGCCGGCTTGGCGAGGTTTCGGCAAAGCGTGCGGTGATCGCGCTGTCGCAGACCGGCGACACGGTGCAGGTGCGGATCGCCGCCATGAGCAACGTGAAAGCTCCGGCAACGGTGTGGCTTGCACATACGGTGTCTTCGCGCACGGTGAACATCGCGAGCGGCGAGAACAACGGCAAGACGGTCACCTATACGAACGTGGTGCGCGACTTCGCGGCCGTGGGCAAATGGTCTGGCGAGGCGGTGACGCTTGAGTTGCCCGCGCATGGCACGCCAGGCGAAGCCACTGACGGTGTGGCCGTTTGGGTGCAAACGGGCAATCCCGGCCCCGTGCTTGGTGCGGCGCAGCTCAAGCTGTCGGCGAAATAATCAACCGCCGATCGGGCGCAGCAAGTCTTCCATCGGCGCCGTCATCAGCGTGCCCTTGTAGCGCGGGATTTTGTAGGCCCAGCCGCTAACTAGGGCGTTGATCTCTTTCGCTTCCTTCGGGACGTCCGGTTTCAATTGTGTCGCGCCGGGCTTAGCTGGGGGCGCTTGAACTGTCGGATTCGCTGTCGCTTCGATCGTGATCCAGTAATCGCGATCTTTCTCGACGATCTTGAAGGCGACGTTGAGCCCGTCGAACGTTGCGGCGCTGAAAGATGCCGGGTTCGCGAACTCGACCTGCGATACCGGCTTGACGTCGTCGAACGAGATTCCCAGGAGCGCGTTGCCGATGCCATTCGGTTCGGTTTCGGTACGCAGCTGGCGACCTGCCGGAATCGCTTCCACGATGCGGAAGTTTGCGTCTTCGGGTTTTTCGCGCGTGACTGTGTAGGGTTTCCCCTTAAACGGCTTCATCGCCACCGACTTGACGCGGTCGCGGGCGAGTTCGATGAAGCCTTTGTCGAGCCACTGGGTTTCGTCCGTGGTCGCAGTGAAATTGCCGCGTGCGACGTAGGTTTGCGGCTCGTTCGGGCGGCGGACGTAGATCGCCTGACGGCCGCCCGCGGATTCGCCTTCGGCGCTAGCACCGGCGATGAGGGTGGCCAAAACTTCGCCCTTGCTGTCTTTCAGCGTAATCAGTGTGCCGGTCCCGCCCGATTTCGGAAGGCCAAGGCCCAACTTCTCCTGCCAGTCGGCGCGGCTCGTCTTCGCTGCGACGAGGTCGAGTTCGGCGAGGCCTAGAATCGTCTTGCGCACAACGCTGAAGTCGGCGGGATAGTTCGCCCGGTCGGGCAGGTTCCAGTGACCTTGGCCGTCGCGCACGACG
>JANLXP010000453.1:0-8927 GCA_031365165.1 Alphaproteobacteria bacterium | reverse complement strand
ACGGGGCACAATTTGATCAGGTAAGCCCGCCCGAGATCGCACGACGCAAGCGCGATCCGATCCTCAAAGGAATCGAACTCCCAGCGAAAAGCATGCACCGATTCTCTGAGTCGGGAAAAAGCCTTTTCGGCGCGTTCTGAGATTCGGCAGGAATCCGTGCGCGGGAACTACAAGCCGATACTTTACTGCTGATTCCGCACGCGAATTTGGCGCCCGCCGATGGGGAAAAACCATGACGCAGCACCCGAAATCCGCTCGGGTCGGCAATCATGCCGCTGGCATCTCACTGATTCCGCATCACGCGGCGGAGGACTCACTGATGATTATGATTGGCCTCGTATTGTTGGTCGTGGCCGTCGTCACGGGGCTGTCGGGGCAGGGCGGTCGCGCATCGTTTGTGCCGCGCGCACTGTCGATGGTCGCTCTCGTGCTCGGCATCCTCGCGCTGATCTCGAGCGGCTTCACCCAGATCGGCGCCGGGCAAGTGGGCGTCACAGCGCTATTCGGTGCAGTCGACTCCGCGCCGCTCGCGCAAGGTTTGCATCTCATCAATCCCCTGAAGAGCGTGACGGAGATGTCGGCGCGCACCGAAACGGTCAGCGTTCATGCGGGGCCGGGCGGCGGCCAAAGCACAAGTGAATCCGTCGATGCCATTTCCTCCGACGGTATGCGCATGCCGTTGGATGTGACCGTCTACTATCGTTTGGTCGAAGCCGATGCCCCTTGGGTGTACCAGCACTTGGGCGAAGACTACGCAGATAAGATCGTCGTACCGGCGACCCGCACCGCAGTGCGCGAAGCCTTGGCGAGCTTTAGCGCACAGGAAGCCTACAGCACCAAACGCACGGAGTTGACGACGGGGATGGAGACAATTCTGCGCCAGCACCTCCGCCGGTTGCTCGACGACTACAAGTTCGCGGGCCGCGCCGTGATCTTGCAGCAGGTTCTGTTACGCAATATCGGAATCCCCGACCAGGTGCGCGACGCCATCGAAAAGAAGCTCTCCGCCGAACAGCAAGCCTTGGCGATGCAATTTGTGCTGCAAAAGGAAACACAGGAAGCCGAACGCAAACGCATCGAAGCGCGCGGCATCGCCGACTTTCAAAAGATCGTGACGGAAGGAATCAGCGACAAACTCCTGGCCTGGAAGGGAATCGAAGCGACACTGGAAGTTTCGAAGAGCCAGAACGCAAAAGTGATCGTCATTGGCAACGGCAAGAACGGCTTGCCCCTCATTTTCGACAGTTCCGGCGCAGGCGGCGGCAATTAGCGGGGCTATCAGGCGAGACAAGGCGCCCCGAAACGGCATAATACGTTGATCCGGCCACATCCGAGCCGCAATCGCCTGTCCATTTCGCCGCCCTTAGGTCGGCAATTCTGTATTGGGAGTATTTGATGCGGGCGTGGCGTTTGGTTGACCGTCGTCTGATTGCGGCTTCGTTCCTTCTCCTTCTCATCGCCTTCATCACCGTAGCGAACGCCCGCGGGATTTGGCCCCACGAAGGTTCCGACCTCAAGCCCGACCCCGCGATCAAGTTCGGCGTGCTGCCGAATGGCATGCGCTACGCGATCAGGCCGAACCAGAATCCGGAAGGAACGGTTACGCTGCGCCTGCGCGTGGCGGCAGGATCGCTCCACGAAAACGAGAACGAGCGCGGCGTCGCCCACTTCCTCGAGCATATGGCGTTCAACGGCTCGCAGAACTACCCTGAGGGCGAAATGTTCCGCGCGCTCCAGCGTATGGGCATCCAGATCGGCTCGAACGCAAACGCGGCGACCGATTTCGACAACACCTCGTTCACGATCTCTTTGCCGAGCGTACGCCCCGCGACGCTCGATGCCGGCTTCAACATCATGCGCGAGATGGCCGACCGTCTCACGCTGTCGGAGACCGCGATCAAGAACGAACGTGGCGTGATCCTTTCTGAGGAACGCTCACGCGACACGCCGAGCCAGCGCGCGAACGAAGAGCAGATCCGCCTGCTGTTCGCGGGTCAGAAATATCCGAAGCGCTTTCCGATCGGCGACACGAACTTCATCCGCACCGCGGGTCCCAAAGAACTGCGCAGCTTTTATGAGCGCTACTACCGGCCTGAGCGCTCGCTCCTCGTCGTGTCGGGCGACGTGAATCCGGCGCAGATCGAAGCCAAGATCTCCGCCGTCTTCGGTTCGTGGAAGCAAGCAGGCCCCCTGCCGCCGGAAGACTTCGGCAAGCCGAAGCCCCGCGGCCTCGAAGTCGCGCAGGTGATCCAGCCGGGCCTCGACGAAAGCATTGTGCTGAGTTGGGTGTCGCCGGAAGACACGCGCCCGGACTCGACCGCGCGCCGCCGCGAAATTCACGCACGCCTCGTTGCCTTCACGGTCTTGAACCGGCGCTTGAGCAAACTCGCACGGGTGGCAGACGCGCCGTTCATCGAAGCTCATGTCGGCCGCGAACAAATCGGCGGGGCAGGCATCGTGCACGCGCTCCAAATCCGCACTAAAGCCGGCGGATGGCAAAAAGGTCTCGCCGCCGCCGAGCAGGAGTTGCGCCGCGCAATGGTTCACGGCCTGCAGCAAGCCGAAGTCGATCGCGAAGGCTTGGAGCAGCAATCGCCGTACAAGCTCGTCGCCGCGAACGAAAACACGCGCTCGAACGCAGACGTCGCCGATCTGATCATGGGCTCGCTCGAAGCGAACCGGGTACCGACCGACGCGAAGACCGACCTCGCGCTTTATAGCGCCAGCATCAAAGGCCTCAAGGCGCAAACCGCGACGCAGGTCTTAAAGGCGTCCATGGGCAATGGCGGTCCGCCGCTCATCTTCTTCACCAGCTCGCAAGCTCCAGCCGGCGGCGCCGACGCGATCCGCGCGGCCTACCTTGCCAGCACGAAGGTCCCGGTTGCGGCACCGCCCGTGAGCACGATCAAAGAGTTCAGCTACCGCGACTTCGGCCCGAAAGGCGTCGTCGCCGAACGGAAATCGCTCGTCGATTTGGGCGCGACCCTCGTGCGCTTCCAGAACGGCGTGAAGCTGAACGTCAAATCGACCGCGTTCGAGAAGGACAAGGTCAGCGTCATCGTACGTTTCGCCGGCGGCTATCTCGCGCTCCCGAAAACGAAGCGCGGTGTCGCTTGGGCGCTGCCGTTCGCGTTTGTCGAAGGCGGCCTCGGCAAACTCGAAATCGGTGAGTTGGAGCAAACGGAGCCCGGCCACTTCGCTGGCATCAATCTCGACCTCGATGAGGACGTCTACCAACTCTCGGGCGACACCGTCGAACGCGACGTGCTGCTGCAGTTGCGCGTGCTCGCGGCCTTCTTCACCGACCCCGCCTACCGTGCCGACGGTTTGCACCGTTTGCAGTCGGCCGGCGACGGGCAGCTGCGCGAACAGTCATCGACGCCGATGGGCATACTTTCGCGCGAGCTACCGGCAATCGTCCACGACAACGATCCGCGCTGGGCGGCAGCGTCGCTCGACGACATGCGCGCGCTCACCATGGACGACATCAAAGCTGCGATGACACCCTCACTCGTCGGCGCGCCTGTTGAAGTCACCATCGTGGGCCACGTGAAGGTCGAAGACGCCATCGCCGCAACCGCGCAGACGTTCGGCGCGTTGCCTCCGCGTCCTGCCACGTTCAAGCTGCCCGACGGCGCACGCGACGTGCGCTTCCCCGCAAAGCGCCGCGCGATCGAGTTACGCCACAACGGCCGTGAAGACCAAACTGCGGTCGCGGTTGCCTTCCCAGGCCCCGACGTCTTCAGCGACCTCCGCCGCGAACGCACGCTCGACATCATGAGCGAAATCCTGCAGCTGCGCCTGCTCGACGAAGTGCGCGAGAAGCAGGGCGGCACCTACGTGCCGTTCGGCTCCGCCTACTCGTCGCAAGCGCTGAAGGGTTACGGTTACATCCTGGCCGGCGTCGAACCGAAGCCCGACCAAGTCGACCTCTTCTTCACGACCTTGGATGAGATCGTGGTGGAACTGGCGAGCGCGCCCGTATCGAAAGACCTACTCGAACGCGCCCGCAAGCCCGTGCTCTACCAACACTACGCCTCGGAATCGACGAACGCGTATTGGATCGGCGCCCTGCAAGATATCCAGTCCGACCCGCGCAACCTCGAGCGCGTCCGAACCGTGATGGACGACTACGCGACCATCACCGCCGAAGACGTGGCCTCGGTCGCCAAGACATTCTTGGACAACAAACGCAGGATCGATATTCGCGTCCTGCCGAAGTAGCGCTAGCTCGCGTAGTCGTGCCACGTGCCCTGGTCGTCGCGCACGCGCAGTCCCTCTGCGCTGCGCTCGACGTCGCATAGCTCTAAGTTCGCCTTCGCATACCCACCCGGAATATCGAGCACATAAGCGGGCAGCGCGATCCCCGAGACGCGCCGCCTGAGTTCACGCATCAACGCCTGACCCTCTTCGATCGTCGTACGAAAGTGCGCCGTGCCGGGCGCTAGGTCCGCGTGATGCAGGTAGTAAGGCTTGATCCGGTTCTCGACGAACGCACGCATCAGCTCCGCCAGCGCGTCCACGCTGTCGTTCACGCCCTTGAGCAATACAGACTGGCTCAACATCGGAACGCCGGCATCCACGATCCGCGCGATCGCGCTCTCGGCCGACGGCGTAAACTCCCGAGCGTGGTTCGCGTGGAGCGCAACGAACGTCGACGCATCCTTCGTCTTCAACGCGCGCACGAACTCGTCCGTCACGCGCTCCGGATCGACGACTGGCACCCGCGTATGCCAGCGCAATACCTTCACATGTTCGATCGAAGCCAATCGCTCCGTCAACTCCGCCGCCCGCCGCGCAGTCAGCACGAAGGGATCGCCGCCGGTCAAAATGACTTCCGAAATCTCGTTATGCGCCGCGATGTAGCCGATCGCGCGCTCAAGCCCTTGCGGGTTCAACCCCGGCTCGCGATCCGGCCCCACCATCTCGCGCCGGAAGCAAAAGCGGCAATAGACCGGGCACACATGCACGATCTTCAAAAGCACGCGGTCCGGATAACGATGAACGATCCCCTCGACCGGCGAGTGCGCCTTGTCGCCGATCGGATCTGCAGATTCTTCGGGGCGCGCGTGTAGCTCCCGCACATCCGGCACAAACTGCCGCGCAATCGGATCGGCGGCACTGTCCGCATCGATCAGCGCATCCATCGCGGGCGTGATCGCAATCGCGTAACGCGAGGCGACATCGCCCAGCGCCGCCGCCTGCGCCGCTTCGATCAACCCTGCATCGACGAGATCGGCGACGGTCTTGAGTGTCCGCGCGCTCATGTTCGCCCCACCGGCGGCGTCCAAAGCACCTGTTCGATGTGCGGCGCCCCTGTCGCCAGCGTCACCAAGCGGTCGAATCCTAGCGCCACACCGCTGGCCGAAGGCATTTGTGCGAGCGCGCCCAAGAAATCCTCATCGATCGGGTAGCGCTCGCCATAGATGCGCTCCTTCTCCGCCATCTCATGCTCGAAGCGTCGCCGCTGCTCGACCGGATCGGTGAGCTCGCCGAACCCATTTGCCAATTCGACACCGCAAACATAAACCTCAAACCGTTCCGCCACTCGCGGATCGCGTGCCGACGCTCGCGCCAACGCAGCCTCAACACGCGGATATTCGTCCAAGATCACCGCCCGCTCAAAGCCAAGCCGCGGCTCGACCCGCTCGCTGAGCACCCGGCTGAAGACGTCCGACCATGTATCGTCATCGGCAACCTGAACGCCAACGCGCATCGCCTGCGCCGCAAGCGCCGCACGGTCGCCAACCTCCGGCGTCAGCGTCGCAAGCAGATCCACATCCGCATAACGCCTGAAAGCGTCCGCGACCGAAATCCGCTCCGGCTCCGCAGACGCCGCAACCTTGTGCCCACGATAGGCGAGGATGCCGGTACCCGCCACCTCAGCCGCCAACCGAATGAGCGCAACGCAGTCCGCGATCACCGCGTCGTAAGTCTCCTCCGCGCGATACCATTCCAGCATCGTGAACTCCGCCACGTTCACCGGCGCATGCTCGCGATTGCGGAACACGCGCGCGAAATCGAAGATGCGCCGCTCGCCCGCGGCCAACAGCTTCTTGCACGCAAACTCCGGCGACGTGTGAAGGTAGAAACGCTGCGCACCACCGTCCCGTCCGATCGCCTCACTCGCAAACGCATGCAGATGCGTCTCGTTGCCGGGCGACACTTGCAGCTGCGCGCACTCCACTTCGACGAAATCCCGAGCCTCGAAATGCGCACGAAACGCAGCCTTGATGCGGTTTCGCGCCAAGAGAAAAGGCCGCCGGTCCGCATGCCGCGCGCGCGCCCACCAGGGAGAGTGCGTCACCACGGCTGGAACCGCACAATTCTGCCACCTTGGCGGCGGCCCCAAGCGCTGCTATCACCCCACGGAAATTCGTGCCCGGTGCGCCGGCCCTCGAGGCCAGGCTTGAGCCGGGCGCTCTCATTTAAGGAGTATCGCGTGGTTTCGGTCATCGCCAGCAATGTGCGCAAGGGCAACATCATCGATAAGGACGGCAAGCTCTATGTCATTCTGACAGCGGAGAACTTTCACCCCGGCAAGGGCACGCCCACCACGCAGATCGAAATGCGCCGGATCAGCGACGGGGTCAAGGTAAACGAGCGCTACAAGACGACCGACAGCCTTGAGAAGGCCTTCGTCGATATGCGCAGGCACAACTACCTGTATCAGGACGGCGACGCGTACGTCTTCATGGACCCCGAAAACTTCGAGCAGGTTCACGTCTCGTCCGACATCCTGGGCGACGGCGTCAGCTACCTGCAAGAAAACATGGAAGTGACGATCAGCCTGCACAACGGCATTCCGATTTCGATCGAACTGCCGAACCGCGTCGTGCTCGAAATCACCGACACCGAACCCGTCGTCAAAGGTCAAACGGCCTCGTCCTCGTTCAAACCGGCGATGCTCTCGAACGGCGTGAAGACGGCAGTACCGCCGCACATCAACGTCGGCACGAAGGTCGTCGTAAACACCGAAGACGGCTCCTACGTCGAACGCGCGAAAGACTGATCCTCGGCCAAGAAAGGTCACGCATGCCTTCTGCCTGGCTTTCCTTCAAAGAACGCCTGACGATCCCGGCGATCGCAGCGCCGATGTTTTTGGTTTCCGGACCAAAGCTCGTCACGGCCGTAGCCAAGGCAGGCATGGCCGCAGCATTTCCCGCGCCGAACGCGCGCACGATCGAAGAGCTCGACCAATGGATGGGCGAGATCAACGACCACCTCGCGCAGGCTGACCGCCCGTGGGTCCTGAACATCGTCGCGCACCATTCCTACGCACGCCTGAAGGAAGAGCTTGAGCTCATCGTCAAGCACAAGCCACCGCTGGTCGTAACAGCGCTGGGCAGTCCCCGCGGCGTCGTCGATGCGGTGCATTCCTATGGCGGCCTCGTCTTCGCCGACGTTATCGACACGAACTTTGCGAAGAAGGCACTCGACGCAGGCGTCGACGGCTTGGTGCTGATCTGCGCCGGCGCCGGTGGCCACACTGGCACGCTCAGCCCCTTCGCATTCGTCAGCGCCGTGCGCAGCATTTTTCCTGGCCCCGTCGTCGTAGGCGGCGCGATCGGCACCGGCCGTGCCATCAAGGCGGTCGAAATCCTCGGCGCCGACCTCGCCTATATCGGCACGCCGTTCGTCGCGGCCACGGAGTCGCTCGCCCCCGACGCCTACAAACACATGCTGATCAGCTCAACGCACGAGGATCTGGTCACGACGGCCGCTGTCACCGGCGTCAAAGCGAACTGGCTCAAGGGCAGCTTGAAAGCCGTCGGCATCGACCCAGAAAGGGGCAACATCGACGCCCCAAACTTCGGCGACCCGAACGTGGCTTTCAAACGCTGGAAAGACACCTGGTCCGCCGGCCAAAGCGTCGACCTCGTCCAACGCATAGAACCCGCCGCCGACATCGTGGCAAGATTCGTGCGGGAGTATGAGGCGACGGCACACCACTGAGCGGAAGCGCGCGATGAACTTGGCGCAATTGGCCAGCCTGTTGGAACATTGGTACGGAGCCGCGCCGGGAACTCTGGGCATTGATGCAGCGAGAACCGCCAACCTCGCCAACCCCCTACTGCGAGAATTCTACGAACGTCTCGGTGGCCTGGTGGAGAACGGAACACTCTTTTCGCATCCGCGGTCCTGCCGTGGACCATTGGCTGCGCAAGATCGCGTGCTGCCTCTAAGCGGGCTGCGGCGCGAGGCCGACGCGACAGTATTTGTCACGGAAAACCAAGATGTCTTTGTGATTGCAGCATCGGACAACGCGGACCAAACCAACGCGCTGGTTTCGGGCGACGTAGGCGATTTGTCATTGCGGCACCTCACCGACCTGGGCGTACCTCTGAGTGAGCTTGTCGTAACGCTGGTGCTCAAAGAAACAATCTTCAGCGTGCAGGATCGCTATCGCGCGCCTTCGCCATCGTTATTGAAGTCGCGCACGTCTGCGATTTCGGGAACGCACTATCGTGGTCGGTATGTATGGCCCGAACATCACTTTGATTTCTGGCTCGCAAATGACGTCTGGTTTATGGATCATTTCGGTGGATGGGCGGCCCACCGAAACCTCTGGAAGCAGCCTCCAGCGTAGTTACGAGCGCAACTGCGCTGACGCGCGAAGCTATTCAGCGTTGATCGCCCGCGTTTGAAACACTTCCTCGAACGCCGCCTTCAGCGCGAGATCGACATCCGCCATCGTCGCGGATAGCCCAAGATCGGCGAGGCTGGTCACGCCGTGTTCGGAAATCCCGCACGGCACGATGCCGGAGAAATGCTCCAGCTCCGGATCCACGTTGAACGACACGCCGTGATAGGTCACGCCGCGCCGCACGCGAATGCCCAGCGCAGCAATCTTGTCTTCGCGCCCGCCGTGCCGCACGACCCAAATGCCGATGCGACCCTCGCGACGATGACCGCGCACGTTGAAG
>JANLXP010000349.1:0-1908 GCA_031365165.1 Alphaproteobacteria bacterium | reverse complement strand
TCCACCTGTATGGGGCCCCTCTAAATACTGGTTATTTTGGATGAAGTAAGAGTGTGGTGGGGTTACGCAGTTACAGAGTTACAAAGTTACAGGTTACACACCCTGCAGATGGGTGGGCACGAGGGCGAACTTGCCCTTCAGGTTGATTATCTTGCCCGCCTTCGCCATGCGGTAGAGCGTGCCTTTTGCGGTCGACTCTTTGCCTTCCAAAATGGCGGCGATGTCCTTCGGGCTCAGCGCCTCGTCGGCTCGCTCCAGTTCCTTCAGAATTTTCGTCTCAAACGCGGTCGAGCGATACTCATCCGCATCCCCCAGCACCGCCCAGAGGCCGCGTGTGCCGTCGAAGCGGAGGGCCTTTTCGAAGACGGGGAGGTCGCGGCCGCGGCCGTAGAGGACGGCGTCGGCTTGGGCGGCTTCTTTGCGGAGGATGAGGACGCTGTCGGCGGCGGCGGTGAGGCCCGTGGTGCCGCTCACCAAGTCGAAGGGGTCTTCGGGGTTGTCGCGTTTCGAGGCGTGGTGGAGGGCTGCGATCCCCAGGCGGCGGGCTGACGCGAGGCGCTGCAGCAGGGCCAGCTGCTCGAAGTCGTCGGTGTAGAGCGTCTTCTTGCCGTCGGCGCGGCCGCGCACCTTGGCCAGCACGTCGATGATGACGAGCTTCGGCGCCTTCGCGGCGCGCACCCAGGCGTCGATCGCCTCGAGGCCGCCTTCGTCGAGGCGCGGCCATTCGGTGTGGAACGTGATCCGGCCGGGCCACGGCTGATCGCCCAGCATCTGCTGCACGCGCGCTTGCAGGCGGCGCTCGTTGTCCTCCAACGCCAGCGCCAGCACGTCGCCCGCATCGCATGTCGTGGTCGAGAACGCGCGGCCGCCGGCGGCGACCGCGAGGCCTAAGTTCAGCGCCATCCAGGATTTGCCGAGCTTCGGCTTGCCCGCGATCAGCGTGAGGCCTTCGACGATGACGTCGGGCACGATCCATTTGATCGGCGCGAAGGTTTTCGATTGGAGGGCGAGGCCGGTGATGCCGGCGCGGTGATCGGAGGGTGATGGCGTATCAAGGTTTGCGCTTGTCCTGGGAGCGCGGGCGTCCCGCCCGCTCTTTGGTGTGTTTTCGTGCGGTTGTGCGTTGGATGCGCGGGTAAGAGCGGGCGGGACGCCCGCGCTCCCAGGGCTCGCGCTTTTTTCTTCGACGCTGCGTTTTACGATCGGGGCTTGGTCGGCGAGTTTGTGCAACTCGCGGACGCTGTAGACGGGCTGCGGGATTTGTTCGAAGCCCCAGTCGCCGAGGTCCCAGCCGTCTTTGAATCTGCGGTCGAGTGGGACCACGCGGATTTCTTTTGCGCCCACGCGCGTGAGCTGGGTCACGACGTCTTGCGCGTAGGCCCTGCCCGGCTCATCCGCGTCGGGCCAGATGGTGACTTTGCGCGCCGTCAGCGGCGTCCAGTCGGCGTGGGCTGCCGCCTTCGCGCCGCCCATCGACGTCATCACGACGTAGGCCTGCATGAATTTGCGCGCGTTCTTGGCGGCCTTTTCGCCTTCGACGATGAGGACGGGTGCGTTGGTGCTTCGCTTGCCGAGTTCGTCGAGGGCGTAGAGCGGGCGCGGTGCGGGTGGCGCCGCCCAGCGCCACACGAGCTTGCCGTCCGTTCCGTTCCAGAGCGTGAGCGGGCGGTAGTGCTTCGTGCCGTCGCCCGGTTCGAAGCGGAAGACGCGGAACAGCATGCGGCCCGCGGCGTCGTTGTAGTCGTAGACGCGGTTGATGCGATCGCCGAACTCCGGATGCGTCAGCGGATGGGCCGGCACGCGGGCCGGGATCGGCATCACGTGCTCGCCCGGCGCGTAAGTGGGGACAGGATGCGCGGCGGGGGCGTCTTTGCCGTTGGCCAGCGGCGCGAACGGATCTGAGGTCAT
>JANLXP010000344.1:0-11926 GCA_031365165.1 Alphaproteobacteria bacterium | reverse complement strand
ACTCGACACGTTTCTGAAGCAGGCGCTCTGGCCCCTGCCGACGCTCGAGGCGAACACCGGCAAGCCCAACCCGTGGGCCGACAAAGTCGGCAAGTGCCTTGGCACCGCGCTGCGCAAGAGCGCGATCGAAGGCCGCCCGCCGGGCCAGTTCTTCGCGCACCAACGCTTCGACGAATTCCAACCGAAGGTCTACTTCCAAAGTGCCCAGTCGGGTGCCCGCCCAAACGGCGGGCTGCGCGACGGCCTGCAGCGTCACCAGTTCAAGTGGGGAGAGTTCGGACCTGGCGGCCTCTATTACGGCAAGGGCACGAACAAGAGCTACGGCATTCAACTCCATCCAAAGATGCCGCGCCAATATCCGAATTCGGTTTGGACGTTCGACGGCACGCTCCCGCCGAAGCTCTTGATGGCACGCTACGGCGAGACGGTTCTGTTCCGTCACTACAACGCGCTTCCGATCAATTTGGACGCGAACGGCGGCTTCGGCATGCACACGATCAGCACGCACGAACACAACGGCCACAACCCGGCAGAGAGCGACGGCTACCCCGGCGCATATTTCTTCCCCGGCCAGTTCTACGACTATGTCTGGCCGCTCGTGCTTGCGGGATACGACACCGAAAACACAGACGCCTCCGGCCCGCGCTCAGGTACGCCCGACGACCACGGCGGCACGAACCGCATACGCGGCGACTGGCGCAACACGATGAGCACGCATTGGTTTCACGACCACATGCTCGATTTCACCGCGCAAAATGTCTACAAAGGCAACGCGGCGATGATGAACATTTACAGCGCCGTCGATCGCGGTCGTGAAGGATATCAATGCAATAGCGACGACCCCGACAACGTCAACTTGTGCTTCCCCTCCGGCACGGCGCTCGACTGGGGCAACCGCGACTACGACGTCAACCTCGTCATCGCAGACAAGGCTTGGGACAAGGCCGGTCAACTCTACTTCAACATCTTCAATCTCGACGGCTTCCTAGCCGACAGGATGACCGTGAATTGGGCTTACAAGCCCTATCTCGAAGTGCGCGCACGGCGGTACCGTTTCCGCATTCTGAACGGAAGCGTATCGCGCTTCATGAAGATCGCAATCGTGGACGCGCGGGGTCAGCGCGTGCCGTTTCACATGATCGCGAACGACGGCAACATCATGGAGCACACGGTCGCGTTCCCGAATGCTGAATCGCGCGACCTGCCGGCGCAAGGCATTGGTGAGCGCTATGACATCGTCGTCGATTTCAAACCCTATGGCGACGGCGCGAAACTCTACTTCGTCAATCTTCTCGAACACAAAGACGGCAAGGAACCCTCACGCGTTGTCCCGCTCGCTGACATCTTGAGCGGTGCCTACAACGGCGATCCGGCTGTGGGCAAGTTCATGGAGTTCCGCGTCGTCAAGTATGCCGGAACGGACCTCAGCATGAACCCGGCCGACTACGTCGAAGGCAAGAAGACGATGATGCCCTTGTTCCGGCCGAGCGCCGCCGAACTCGCAAGCGCACGGCATCGCTCATTCGAATTCGGTCGGTCGAGCGGCACGGATCAAGCACCCTGGACCATCAAGACCGACGGCGGACAAGGCCTGCCAGCCGACCTGCAGCGCGTATCTGCCAGCGCAACGCGCGGCACACTCGAAATCTGGCACATCTTCGGCGGCGGCGGATGGAGCCACCCCGTCCACGTGCATTTTGAGGAAGGAATTGTTTTGGCGCGCGACGGTCACGCACCGCCCGCGTGGGAACGCTTCGGACGAAAGGACATTTTCCGCATCGGTGACTCGCCGGACTCGTCGCGCTCAGTCGATATGGTCATCCGCTTCCGCGAGTTCATGGGCAGCTACGTCGAACATTGCCACAACACACAGCACGAAGATCACGCGCAGCTCTTACGCTGGGATATCAAGAACCCGGGCTCGACGATCACCATCCCGGCGCCTTACCCCAGCTGGGAAGGCGTGTACTACAAACAGTCCGTCGCGCTGCAGTCGAACTAGACAAGAAAACGGGCCGCCGTCAGGCGGCCCTACTCCATATGCCATCCGTGGCTGACAATGATCGACTGCCCCGTCAACGCGTTCGTTGGGAACGCGGCTAGGAAAAGCGCCGTTTGCGCGACATCGTCGACGGTCGTGAATTCCCCGTCGACGGTTTCCTTCAGCATCACATTCTTGATGACGTCTTGCTCGGAAATACCGAGCGCTTTGGCCTGTTCGGGGATCTGTTTCTCGACGAGCGGCGTGCGCACGAAGCCCGGGCAGATCACATTGGCACGCACGCGGTGCGCAGCGCCCTCTTTCGCGACGACTTGCGCAAGGCCGATAAGCCCGTGTTTCGCCGTGCAGTACGGCGCCTTCAGCGCCGAACCCTCTTTCGAGTGCACGGAACCCATATAGATGATGCTACCGCCGGAGCCTTGCGCATACATCTGGCGCAACGCCGCGCGCGTGGTCAAAAACGCTCCGTCGAGGTGAATGGCAAGCAGCTGCTTCCACTTCGCAAATTCGAACTGATCGACAGGCGCCACGATTTGGATGCCCGCGTTGCTGATCATGATGTCCAGACGGCCGAAGGTGCTGATTGCCTTCGCGATGCCGGTGTCGACCTGCTCCTCGCTGGTCACGTCCATCGCGATGCCTAGCGCCTTACCCTGCCCGCCCAGTTCCGCGGCTGTCGCATCGGCGCCGGCCTGGTTCAGGTCCGCGATCACGACCTTCGCACCTTCGGCGGCGAAGACCGTAGCAATATCCTTTCCGATGCCGCTGGCCGCACCAGTGATGACGGCGACTTTATCCTTGAGGCGCATGGGGGTTCTGCCTTTCGTTGAGGGGATGGCGTCGCTACTCGCGGCCGTCCACGTCGATGTCGAACGTAAACACGCCGTCGATATTCGACGCGCGGTCGTAGATTTCGTGGTGGCGCAGCGTCCGCTTCGCGTCGTTATAGCCCGCGCGCCAATGCTCCTCCATTGTCACGCGCGAAAACTCATAGTCCTTGCTATCGCCTTCGTACTCTTTCGCGCGATAGATCAGGTGGACGATATTGTAGATGCGCGCGTCGCCGGATTCGCTCAACACCTTGGCCGCGTCGCCGCCGCGCAACTCTTCCGCCAACAGCGGCAGCAGATCGTCGATCGCGCGCTGAATCTTGTGCATGCGCTTCAACCACGTGGTGCCCGCGCGCGTGCGGCTTGAGTAAAGAATTTCTTTCTGGCGTTGAGCCACCTCAGGCATCGTTCGCGGAAAGCGCCCGCGAGCATTCCAAAGGTCCACCTGAAACGCCAACGTATCGTGCGCCGGGCCCTCCTCGAACATCCATTGCAGCGGCGTATTCGAAACCAAACCGCCGTCCCAATACTGCTCGCCTTCGATCTCGATCGCCGGAAAGCCGGGCGGTAGCGCGCCACTCGCCATAATGTGGTCGGGGCCGATGCGATGCGCGCCCGTCTGAAAATGCACGAAGTTTCCCGAGCGCACATTCACGGCGCCGACGCTCACATGCATCATCCGTTTCGGATCGTTGAGATAGTCGAAGTCGATCAATCGTTCCAACGTCGATTTCAGCGGCGCGGTGTCGTAGTAGCTCGTCGCCGCGATCCGTCCGGGCGGCTGCAGCCAAGGTGAAGGCACGCGCGGCCTGAAGAAGCCCGGTGCACCGGCCGCGGCTGCGAACATCGAACTCATCTGGTTCATCCACGAGCGGACAAGGTCGCCCGGCGCTAATATGGGCTGCAGTTCCGAAGGCACGGTCCAGGGCGAGGTTGTCGTGACCTCCTCCCAGAACTCCCTGAGCTTGGCGACGCGTTGCTCGCGCGGATTTCCCGCGATGATCGCGGCATTCACCGCGCCGATCGATGCGCCCGCAACCCATGTCGGCTCGATGCCCGCTTCTTCCAAAGCTTGATAGACGCCGCACTGATAAGCGCCAAGTGCTCCGCCGCCCTGCAATAGCAACGCAATGCAGCCGAAACGCTCCTTCAAATCTCCGGGCGCAACCTCAGGCCCGCTGTGCGGCGCACCGGTCTTCTCGCGCATCCGAAAGTTCCTTGAGAAACGAGCGCCCCTTATGCGCCCCAATGAAACCAGGAACAAGATGACGCCACGGCCATCGATTGAACCATTCGGGCAACCTGTGCGTACAACCAGCACCCAACTTCGTCAGGTGGCTATGGCGCGCTTACTAATCTGGCTTACGACCCTGATTACATTTGTCGGGCTCGACGCAATATGGCTAACCACGATGGGGCCACGGCTCTATCACGAAGTATTGTCCGACCACATGAAGCCGGGGCTCGATCTACCGCCGGTGGTCGCATTCTACTTAATCTTCACGACCGCTCTCGTCGCACTCGTCGTCCTTCCTGCAGTTGAAGGCGGGACTTTCTTCAAAGCGCTAGCTATGGGCGCCCTGTTCGGATTCGCAGCCTACGCGACGTACGACCTTTCCAATCAGGCCACGCTCTCCTTTTGGCAATGGCGCTTGACGCTTATCGATATGGCATGGGGAACGATCGCAAGCGCAATTGCAGCACTCGCGGGTTATGAAGTCGGCTTGTTTGCTCGACAGAGTTAGCCGTTCACAATCTCGCGAATAGGATTAGAAATCCCGGCATGGGCTGACACATGCGAGTGACGGGATGACAAGTGACCTTTGGGCGCTCGTCGCGGCAATTCTGCTGGCGGTGGTGCAGATCACGATTGCTAGCGTACTCACACTGCGCCAACTCGGCGGTGAATGGGTCGCCGGACCACGCGATACGGTACGCGAGGTGACTGGCTTGAGCGGCCGCTTTGTCCGCGCGCACCGCAATCTGCTTGAAATTTTTCCGCAGTTTGTCGCCGCACTCTTCGTTGTTCACACCGCGCATGCAGCAAATGCGCTGACGAACATCGGCGCGTGGACATTCGTCGTTGCGCGGAATCCTGTATGTGCCCGCTTACGCGTTTGCACCGCCGGGCGTTCGCCCCCTTTTTTTGGACCGTAGCGCAGGTGGGCATCTTTTTGATCTTGGCCGACTTGTTCTGGTGATGCCCGATACGGTGACACGGGCCACGACAGCAGATCGAAATCACTTGACTTTTTCTCGAGTCTCGTTCTATATTTGTTCCTTCCCAATCGAGCCCATCTCGGCCACCTCGATTGCGGCTGCGACTTGAACGCATGCATCGGAAAATCACGCCGCCCCGGGCGAGGCTAGCCGCCCGCGCCCGAACAATACGACACGAAGGCTTCGCCCTGTACGCAGACGCTTTGCAGACGGATTCCAAACGGATTGCAGACGGATAAACGCGCAGAAATCAGCCGTGCAGACGCATCATACGGATTCGTTTTTGATTATTTTGCCGACCGGGATGCAAACCGGTGGTGCTTTGTGGCGGAAAACCACGAAAGAGCGGCTGGTTGTGTGCGCAGTCCGGACCTCGCCCTGCTCCGCCCCGATATCAGAGTGATTTCCCATGCTAATCCGCTTTTTACAGGGAATTCTTTCCATTTGGGCCCTTGCGCTGTGTTCGGCGCGTCTAGTTCACGAGCAACATCAATGCGATGCAGCCGAATTTCCTGCTTGTCGGAGCAGGGAACTTTTTCGCAAGAACAGCGTGCATAAAACGCGGAGCAGGGAATTGGTAAGACACGCCTTGAAGTGAAGTGATTGCCCAAGGCAAAGTTTGCGTATGACCTACCCCAAAAATGACGATCCGTGCGCTCACCCCCGCTCCCTGCCCGAAGGGTACGATATCTTCGACGCGGGCCAACTTGCTCAATTGATCGAAGAACTAATGGCGTCCTGCCCGGCTGAACAGCAGAAATTGGGCCGCTTGCAGTTGCCGCGCGATCCAGTTGCGCGGGAAAGGGTACTGTTTTCGCGATGGCTCGCTTTCCAGATAACCACGCGGGGCAGGTTCGTGGTCCAATGGCGCAGTGCCGCTGACCGCGCTCAGGATGAAATCAAACCGTCGCAAATGAAGCAGCCTGAGTAGGCATAGGTGCAGGTCAGCACTTCAACGCCTTTTGGCCTGCGCCCTAAGCCATTTCTCGCGGATATTGTCGATCTCGAAGCGGTCCAAGAAACTGAACGTGACGACACGGCCACGTTCGCAGACTTTGGTCAGTTTGGCCGGCGCGAGGGTGAATTAATCGCGGTTGGAGTAACATGCGCCTTCGTCGGGGCTCATTTGAGTGCACAGCATTTAGCGAAAGCGACCTTAGAAGTCGTCCGCGTGCCTGTCGCGTTCTCTCGATTCGAAGCCGACACCTGTAAAGCGTTCGCGGCGCTAACGAATCTATGCTCGATGAGGGCTACGGACATCCGGCGGGTTTGCATACACAATATCCTGTCGCCTTAATTCCCAAGCGGCGGTTCGCCATTCCAGAGTTTGCGTCACTACGCAAATAGTGCGAACGTCCTTGCATCTTGCGCCCACGCATGAGGGATCGCGATGACCCACACAATTCCACGCCTAAAAATTGGCGCTCTATCTCTTGCGACATTGGCAATGACATCCGCTACCGCATCGGCGGCTCAATTCGGCGTGTGTGGGCCCTATGTTCAAGAACTGATCTCGTGGGTTAATTCCAACCCGGACCCGAGTACGGAACGATATGTGTGGTTCGTTTTGGTGAGTAATCAAGCGCGAACGAAACAAGTGGTGGCGTATGTGCACGGCCGCTTGCTGCCGGAAAACTGTCCGGCCGGATGCGTCAGTGGCCAAGGCAAAACCTATCTCATCAACCAGAACTATCTCGAGTCGAACGGCCAGCACAAACTAACATCCGCGTTCAAGCCTCTGCCGGCAGAGCCGCCGAAATGGTACGAACCAGGTCCGTTGACGAAGTTGAAGCTCGACGCCGGCAATCCCGGTACGATGTATTTGAGCGGAGGCGTTCAGGTGTCTCAGACGCAATGCTATGATGACGTCATGTACGGCTGGGAGGACGTGCCGGCCGGCCAAAACCCGCAGACCTATCCCAAGACACTTTTTACCGTCAGCTTCAACAAAATGACCGCGGCGAAGTCGCAGCCGAACAAAAATGCAGTCGAGGCTCCCGTCTCCGGAACTCTCCCTGATCCCATCCCCAAGGTCCGCCCGCAGCGCGTGCCATCACCGAATTGACGCCAACAATGCGCATTCGCCGTTTCTAACTGCCTCCAAGATCAATGGTCGGACATCCGGCGGGTTGCCGCCGGTCCCGGCGCTGCGATTTGCGTTCGCTCTGCGTTCGAAAACGTGGATTGGGTAGCGCATTCGGACCGGCGCGACTGGTGGCCGCAAGCGCAAGGCCGCGCAGAACAAGATTCGTCGTTGCAATTGCAATGCCTGAGGCGCTGTCTGGACACCAACCGCAACCATTTTGGAGGCGCTAAGTAATGACCCCTAGCGGCTCAGTGAGTGGCGAAGGTCGGCTCTCGGTCGGCAACGAAGACCTGGGCGGCGTCGACTACGTATTAAGAGCGTCGAAGTATGGCGAAACAGCATTTGTCGCTGGCCAGCTTACCGGCAACCCGAAAGGCATCATCAGGGCATCAGTTGAGTCGATGGCATCAATGCACGGCGACGCACATCTATCGCTCGAAAACGGTCACATGATGAAAATTCACGTTTATCAAGCGACGGTCGCGCGCGGACTCTTTCAAGCGAGCGGAGCGGTTCCCAGATAACAACGTGGCGACGTGAGAGCGATCCGCTTTCGCGAGCTGTGTGCCTCACAGCGCTAAGGTCTTTACTGCGCCGCGGCGCGCTCTGGCCTCACAAGGCAATGCACCTAGGTCAACGTCACGCGTTGCGATCCAGACGCCGGTCGGGATATTGCGCGCGGGTTCAAGTCCACCAGTTGGCTTCAATCCTTCGCGAGTTGAGCGGCCTCGCATAGGCAGCAGGTCCGCGATGGTTTCACGGCGCTGGCGCTGTGGGTGCGTTCCGAATGTCGCCTTTGCGGCGAACTCCTGCCTGATCCGGTGAGTGATGGCGGGTGACCGCTTTCGAGCAACCCCGCCACTCGTAAAAAACCGGCGACCCTGGCAGAATTGGCCCCCGAGTGGGCGCTCAAGGGTAAGCCTGCGCCCGGATCAATGCCCGGGCGCCGCCGGCTGCGTTGCCATCGGTGGATGCGCCGCGGCTTTGGCAACAAGCGTGATCGTCATCGTGCTGTCGTACTTATTATCCGCGCCCGATATGGAGTCCGCGGCCCCCAACAATCCCCCGGTGATCACCGAGTCGGCGACGAAACTACCGACCGATGCAGCTGCCGTGCCGGATTCATCGACGACGACTGCATCTTCAAACCCTTCCTTCTTGCAAGTGATCGTGATGTCGTATTTCGACTTCTCGATGTGGCTTGAACCTGGCGTCGCGGAAATGGCACCGATCTGCTTGCCATCGCGATCGAGAACACAGACCGCACCCGCCGGGATCGTGATCACCGCAATATCCTGCGTTGTTCCCTCGATCGCTGTTGCGCACGCAGCGAGCGATACTGCCACAAGCAAAGTCGACACGAGCGGTGCTACTTGTTTGAGTTTCACGACGTTCTCCTTGCGGCGGGCACGAACGACTATCTCACACGGGCCGCACAGAACCTAGTGTCGGGATTGGCACGTCGGACGGATCGGAACGTCCGCTTCCCAGTGATTGCCAGTCTCACGCTGAACCGGCGCCCAGTGTCCGCAATCGGACCTGATGCAGCCATATCCCCACCCAACCGGCGCTGCTTTGGTCGGGACCGTAAGAGTTAGCAACCGTGTCCAGATAGCGAGGCTCGGCAATCTCGTCGGGACGGACGCCATAGCAAGCTTGCAAACCTCAGCAACCGGTGAACCCGCACCGTCTGTGGCGTGGACCACCGACAGGACACGCCTCATTGTGCGATGACTTGGAGCTGGTCTATGAGGAGGCGTCTCGTGTCCGAGTCCTACTTGCGAAAGCGCGCGTTGGAGTGCCTGCGTTTGGCTGCAGATTGCGAGCAATTGGCGCGCGATGTGCGCAGTCCTAGATTACAATCGCACTTCCATCGGATGGCGAAGGTATGGCCCGCCCTGGCGGATCGGGGTCAGAGCGCTGATACCACAATTCATTGACCCGTCACTCAGTGCCGCGCGTTTCGAACCAGACGCCGCGATTGCTTGAGTTGCCTTAAGTCCTACGTCCGTCTGTATTCCCTTGAACCGCAGTGCCAGGTGGCTTCAAGAACGCGTCGAACCTCTCCCGTACGATGGCGTAGCATTCGCAGGATGCCTTCTCGAGCCCCGGACGATCGAGGATTTGAATCTTTCCCCGCCGGTAGCTGATAAGACCGGCCATCTGCATCGACTGCGCCGCAAGCGTCACCGATTTGCGATTGGCACCCAGCATGTGCGACAAAAACTCGTGCGTGTAGGTAAGGACTTCGCCTTCTGCGCGATCATGCATCATGAGAAGCCATCGGCACATTTTCTCTTCCGTTGAATGCATGGTGTTGCACGCGACCGTCTGCTGGACTTGTGACAGCAGCGTCTCCGAGTAGCTAACGAAGAGATCGCGCACGTGTTCGCTGCGCTGGAATTCCGATTGCAACAATTGGATCGGGCAGCGGACCAAGTCACCCTCCAATTGCACAATGCTGCGATTGAATGAGGTGCGGCTATACATGGCCGCAAAGAGACCGAAGGCTCCTTCGCGCCCGATGTTCGCGGTCTCAATCGCGGAGCCGTTCTCCAATACGGTCAGCAGCGAGAGCACGGCGCCTTGCGGGAAATAGGCGTGCTCTAACAGGCCGCCCGCCTCGCAAACCAAGGCACCCAATTTCAGAGTGATTGGCTCTAGATGGGGGTCGATCCGCTTGCGGCTGGCGGCCTCAAACGCGCCGAGCAACCGGTTGCTTCGCTCGCGATGTCGCTCAGACTTGGGCATGACGAAAACAACGCCCAGCGCACGCGACAGTTCCACGCACGCGGGCGTTGCCGGCGCCCGCGACCGGAAAGAAGCGGCTTTTGCGCCAGATGGGGCCTGGAGGATGCGAACATGTGCAATTTTGAACAGTGGGTGTACTATTGCGCTAGATAGAACGGCCTTCGTAGTCCGACCCAGGGGCGCTGCTTGGCAAAGAAGCCGCAAAAATTCGATCCGCAAGAATTTCTCGCAACCGTTAACGGCGGACGAACGATCGCGAGCTATCGTAAAAACGACGATATTTTTGCGCAGGGCGACGACGCGGACGCGGTGTTCTATATCCGCTCGGGCAAGGTCAAAATCGTGACGACCTCTACCCATGGCAAGGAAGCCGTTGTCGGCATTTTGGATAGCGGCGATTTTTTCGGCGAAGGTTGCTTGATTGGGCAATCATTGCGCCTGGCTTCCGCTACAGCAATGACAGAGTGCACGGTCATGCGTCTCGCGAGGGCTGCGATGATGCGCGTACTGCGTACCGAGCCGACCTTCGCCGAGCTGTTTACGACCCATCTTTTGATGCGCAACAGCCGCGTCGAAGAAGACCTGGTCGATCAATTGTTCAACTCGAGCGAAAAACGTCTCGCGCGGATTCTTTTGTTGCTCGCCAATTTTGGCAAGCCCGGCAAACCCGAGCCCGTCATCGCAAAGATCAGCCAAGAGACGTTGGCCGAGATGGTCGGCACGACGCGCCCGCGCGTGAGCCACTTCATGAACAAGTTCAGGAAGCTGGGCTTCATCGAATACAACGGCAGCCTCTCGGTCCATACCTCCCTGCTCAGCGTCGTGTTGCGCGACTAGAAGGTTCGTCGACGATTTTTCCTAGGTATTGAACGCGCCAGTCGCTCGTGAACCGCACCCGGTCCGGCGGCGTCTCGCCTGTCAGTTACGATTGCCAAACCACGCCAGCAGCCATCCGGCTAGCGCACCGGTCGTTATCATCGCCGCTGCATATACGAGTAGTTTGGGCATCGGATAGTGATCGAGAGGGAGGTGGCCGATCGTGTGAGTGTAAAAGAGGAAAAACACAGCGGCGCCGAACAGCCCACCGATGAGTAAACTTCGCATGATGTCGAACTCCTTACTGACAAGGCGGCTCAAGCACCTAATGTCGCGTTTGTCCGAGGCCAACTAGACGCGCCGACGCTCGCAGTTAGCTCGGAATCACTGCCCCGGCGAATATATATTGGAACTAACTTCGCCATATACCGCTGCCGGCGGCCAGATGACGCCGTGTTGCGCGCTCGCTTACCGTAAGACTGTCTCCGCCATTCGGATCAATGCTCAGGATTACCGGAACGAACTTGCGTGGGATGAGTTGAAAGATTCCATGTGTCACCAGCGGGAGCGACCTGTTGCAGCTTGGGGCAATTATTGTGATAAGATCGACCCACAACGAACGGTAACCCAACATGGCCATCGGAGCGCTCGTAACCCACGCCAACAATCGCTGGTTTTACGTGCTGATGGCCTATGCTTGTGCGCTCGTCGCCTTCATCGGCTTCACGCCCACTTATTGGGCCCCCGTTGTCGCCGGTAGCTTCCCCGGCCCGCCGATCTTGCATCTTCACGGTTTGCTCTTCTCGGCGTGGATGTTGTTCTTCATTACGCAGACCACGCTTGCGGCAACCGAGCGTGTCGAACACCACCGCGCACTTGGCCTCTTTGGAATAGCACTCGCTACCGCGATGCTGATCGTTGGCATCATAGCGCAACTTCACAGCCTAAAAGTCGGAATTGCAGCCAGCTTGGAAGTCGAGAACCGAACTTTTTCGATCGTCCCGATTTCGATCGTTATCTTCTTTGCATGCGAGGTGGCGGTGGCGATCGCGAACATACCGCGACCCGAAACTCACAAGCGTCTCATGCTCGTCGCAACGATTTCCATTTTGCCACCGGCGATCGCACGCCTTATTGCTGTGATGGCTTCACTACCCATCGCACCCGGCTACCATCCGCCGATAGCATTCTCGCTGATACCGAGCTTCGTGTCCGACCTCC
>JANLXP010000330.1:0-3601 GCA_031365165.1 Alphaproteobacteria bacterium | reverse complement strand
CGCGTAGACGATCGTCGGTCCGCAGAACGTGAAGCCGCGCTTCTTCAGTTCCTTCGCCAAGGCTTGGCTCATCGCCGTTTCGGCGGGGACTTGCTTGATGCCGTCCCATTTGTTTTGCAGCGGCTTGCCGTCGACGAAATTCCAGAGGAAACCGGAGAAGCCGTTTGGTTCTTTGTCCATGATATCGAGATAGGCGCGCGCGTTTTTGATCGTGCCTTCGATCTTGCCGCGGTGGCGGATGATGCCCTCGTTCTGCAAGAGCTTGGCGATCTTCGGTTCGGTATAGCGGACGATCTTCTCGGGTTTGAAGTTGTCGAACGCTTTGCGGAAGTTGTCGCGCTTGCGCAGGATCGTGATCCACGAGAGACCCGCTTGGAAGCCGTCGAGGATCAGCTTTTCGTAGAGCGCTCGGTCGTCGTATTCGGGCACGCCCCATTCTTCATCGTGATAGGCGACGTAGAGCGGGTCTTCGCCCGGCCAGGCGCAGCGGGTCTTGGGCACGTGTCAGGCTCCGAGGATGAGGTTGTACGAAGGCCGGCCGATGCGCACCGCCGCGCCGCCAGCGGTTACTTCGGTCGCGTCGGCGAGGCGATCGAGGCGTACGATGGCGAGGCCGTGACCGTCGACGCTGCCCATCATGTCGCCGATTTCTGTCGCGCCGAGCGTGATTGATGATCCTGGCGCGGGCAACGTCGGGCCGCTGACGGGCAGGATGCGGCGGCGGGCGGTGGCGCGGTGCTTCATGCGGGCGGTGAGTTCTTGGCCCACGTAACAGCCCTTTGCGAAATCGACGCCGTGAAGTTCTTCAAAATTGCAGTCGAGTGGAAAGAACGTTTCGGGCGCGATGTCGCTTGAGTCCGGTACGCCGAGGGCGATGCGGCGTGCGTGGTAGGTGGCCGCGTTGTCGCCGACTGTTGTGTTCGCTTGCGCGGCGCGGAAGCCGAGAGTGGCGAGGCGCGGATCCGGGAAGGCGTTTGCGAGCGGCTCGGTCGAGGCGATTACCGAGAGGTCTGCGCGCTCGCTGATTGTCACCTTGGCGCGCAGTTTGTACTTTTTCAAACGCGCGGCGAGGTCGGTGGCGGTGGCCTTCGCGCAATCGAGCAGGAAGCCGCCTTCGACCGGTGCGATCAGGAAGTCGTAGATGATCTTGCCTTGCGGCGTCAGCAGCGCGGCGTAGATCGCGCTGCCGCCGCTCGCCTTTGTCACGTCGTTCGTGACGAGGCCCTGTAGGAACGACGCGGCATCGGGCCCCGTGACTTCGACGACGGCGCGGTCCGGCAGAACTGTGGTCGGGAAACTCATGGGGTAGAAGTAGGGTGCCCGCGTTCGCGTTGGCAAGGGCGCTTGCGGAATCGCGCGGTGGTCTGTAGCTGCTAGCTGCATGAGCGAGACCTTCGACCTAGTCTTGAAGAACGGCACCGTGGCGACGCCGTGGGGCATCGGCCCGGCGGATGTCGGCGTGCGCGCGGGCAGGATCGCCGCGATCGGCGCGCTTGGTGCGGCGAAAGCTGCTGTCGTGCGCGATGTTAAAGGGCTGCACGTCTTGCCAGGCGCGATCGACAGTCAGGTGCATTTCCGCGAGCCCGGACCGACGCACAAGGAAGACTTGGAGACCGGAAGCCGCGCTGCCGTGTTGGGCGGCGTCACTTCCGTTTTCGAGATGCCGAACACTGCCCCGCCGACGACGACCGCGGAGGCGTTGAACGAGAAGCTCACGCGCGCGCAGGGGCGTATGTGGTGCGATCACGCGTTTTACGTTGGCGCGACGCCGGACAATGCGACGTCGCTGGCGCACCTTGAGCTGCTGCCTGGGACGGCTGGCGTGAAGATGTTCATGGGTTCGTCGACCGGAACGCTGCTCGTTGCAGACGACGAGCACGTCGGGCGCGTGCTGAAACACGGGCGACGGCGCGTTGCCGTGCACTCGGAGGACGAGGACCGTTTGAACGCGCGCAAGGGTGAGCGCATTCCGGGTGACGTGCGCTCGCATCCAGTTTGGCGCGATGCAGAGACGGCGCTGATTGCGACGAAGCGGGTTGTGGGGCTTGCGCGTCAGGCGGGGCGGCGGGTGCATATTTTGCACGTGTCGACTGGCGACGAGATTGCGTATCTGCGCACGCACAAGGACATCGCGAGTGTCGAGACGACCCCGAACCATCTGACGCTGATTGCGCCGGACTGTTACGAGCGGCTGGGCACCTATGCGCAGATGAACCCGCCCGTGCGCGACAAGTCGCATTGGGAGGCGATCTGGAACGGCGTGCGCGAGGGCGTCGTGGACGTGCTGGGCTCAGACCATGCGCCGCATACGCGCGAGGAGAAGGACAAGGGCTATCCCGACACGCCGTCCGGCATGACCGGCGTGCAGACTTTGGTGCCGATCATGTTGGATCACGTGAACGCGGGGCGGCTTTCGCTCGAGCGGTTCGTCGATCTGACCGCGCATGGGCCGCAGCGCTTGTTCGGCTTGGCAACGAAGGGGCGGATCGCGGTCGGGTTCGACGCGGACTTCACGATCGTCGATCTGAAGGCCAAGCGGACGATCGAGAACAAGTGGATCGCAAGCCGCTGCGGCTGGACGCCGTTCGACGGCGTGACGGTAACGGGTTGGCCGGTCGGCGCGATTCTGCGCGGCGAGGTCGTAATGTGGGACGGCGCGCTCAATGGCTTAGCGCGCGGAAAGCCGCTTCAGTTCTTGGAGACGATCGGCGCTTCCTAGTGGATGCTGATCTCGTGGCCGACGTGGCGGATGTCGAGCGGGCAGAGGATGCCGCACGTTCCGACGCGGACCGAGTGCAAACGGCCGTCGAGGTTTTTTTCCCAAAAGGTCAGGAATTTCGACAGCACCGGGAACTTCGGCGCCATGTCCAGTTCTTGCCAGACGAACGTCTGCAGCAGCTTCGGATGGTCGGGTATGTGGTAGAGAATTTCCGCCGTCGTCAGGCGGTAGCCTTTCAACATCAAATTCAACTGGGCCACTTCAAACTCCCGCGATTGAGTACGCCAAAACGCGAATGCTCCTCCCGGACCGGCGCACGAACCTCACGAGTCTGAACGCGATCCGTAAACTTATCGTGGCTTGGGATTTTGCAACCGTCGAGCGTTTCAATGCGGGACGCTTGACGTTTGAGGCGAATTGCGGTGCCGTCGCAACAGTTAGCCCTTTGCTGGCGCTCACCATGTTCGAGTGCCAAAGGAAATCGAGCAATGTCTGCACAATTTCGATGCATCTTGGTAACCAAGTCCGAAGCCGGACAGACGGCGCAGCTGTCGGAAATCGCAGAGCGCGACCTCGGCGAGGGCGACGTCACCGTCGCCGTTTCGCATTCGACGCTGAACTACAAAGACGGACTTGCCGTGACGGGCGCGGCGCCGGTCGTGCGGAAGTTTCCGCTCGTCGCCGGCATCGACTTTGCCGGCCATGTGCTGACGTCGGCGGATGCGAAGTTCAAGCCCGGCGATGCTGTGGTTGCGAACGGTTGGGGCATGGGCGAATCGTACAACGGCGGTTATTGCACGCGCGCGCATGTGAAGAGCGGGTGGCTGGTGCATGTGCCGCGCGCATTCACGCCCGCCGATGCGATGGCGATCGGCACCGCCG
>JANLXP010000319.1:0-2249 GCA_031365165.1 Alphaproteobacteria bacterium | reverse complement strand
CAGGACCGTCACCAAGTAAGGCTCGTCCGGATCATTCCAAAAACGAAGATGCGAAACGACGATCGCACTTAGACGATCGACGAAAGCCTCATCGGTGAACGACCATTTTCCGCGAATGGCGACACGCAAGGGCCCGCGCTTCAGCACACGAAAATCGCCAGCAACCGACACGCTCTCGATGATGTCGCCAACGGTCAACTTCCGCCCCATCGCGCCATGCTCGAGGTCGGACGCGAAAGCCCAGCCGCGCGGCAAGCCTTCCAACGCGAACGACGCGGGCGTCGGCTCGGTCTCACCGCCGTCGCCGCGGACCGGTTCGGCGAAAATCGCGTTGCCGATCAAGTGAAAGTAGTTCGGTTGAATGATCGGCCGGTATTCGTTCGCGCCGGCAGCCTCGGGTTCACCCGGCCAATTCTGCACGACGCGATACCGCACGGTGAGATCGGCCCCTGGCGCGTGTTTGATCGTGCGCGTGGCCGGTCCCGTCTCGGCCACCGTCACGCCAGTGCCTGATACCTTCAGGTCTTGGAGGCCTTCGTAAAGCTTCGACTTCCCGCCCCATGAGTCCGGCAGTTGCAACACTGTCTCGCCGTCCGCGTCGCCCTTAAAGCGCATCGTGATCGCGGCCGCTTCAAGCTTGCCCTTCGCGAGCACCGGCGTGAGCGTGTAGCGCACGGTATCGTCCGCGGCTGCAAGCGCCGCACTCGAAAGCCAAAGCCCAATCAGAATCACCCGCCGCATCGTCCCCTCCGTTGGCTTGCCGAGGCAACGGCCCGCCCGACCTGAAATCAACTCAACTTCCTGTCATAAAGCTGACGCGTTTTGACCGCGTTTCCGCAGCGTCCGCAACGGGCCCTCGACACGCCTGCCCGATCCGCTACATCTACGCGAACCGCTATTCGTATCAAGGATGAGTTCATGCCCGACCGCATCGTGGTCGTTGGTGCCGGTATTGCCGGTTTGGGCGCCGCCATGGCGCTCGCCCGCGAGGACCGCGAAATCGTGGTCGTCGATCGCGACCCGCCTCCGCCACCGAATGTCGAGACCGCGTTCGACACCTGGGAACGCAAAGGCGTCACCCAGCTGCGCCACAGCCACGTGTTCTTAGGCTGTCTGGTGACGCTGATCCGCGACCGGCATCCGCGTCTGCACGACATGCTGCACAAAGCCGGCGCCCGCGAAGTCGATTTCGAGACGAGCCTTCCCGTCGCCTTGCAGCATAAATACGTGGCCGCCGACGGCGACCGCGATTTGGCGTTCCTATTCTCCCGCCGCACGACGCTGGAACATACGATTCGCGCCTATGTCGAAACGCTCCCCGGCGTGCGCTTCCTGACCAGCACGATCGTGCGCGATCTGATCCTCGACAAGACGACGCCGATCCCGACCGTCAAAGGCGTTCGCATCGAGCGCGACGGCGGCGCACCGGAAGACCTCACCGCCACCGCCGTGATCGACGCCTGCGGCCGCACGACCGTGCTAACCGATTGGCTGCGCGAACGGGGCGTCACGATCGACGAAGAAAAGAGCCCGGCGGGAATCCTCTATTTCACGCGCCACTACCGCCTGCGCGACGGCCAAGACGAGCCGCCGCGCGACATGGTCCCTGGCGCCGGCGACCTCGGCTACATCAAGTACGGTGTGTTCGCAGCCGACAACCGGCACTTCTCGATCACGCTGGCCGTCCCCGAAATCGAATCCGAACTGCGCGTGGCCACCTTGAACCCGGCGACGTTCGACGCGATCTGCAACCGCATCCCCGGCGCCGCGCGTTGGATCGAACCCGCGCGTGCCGAACCCGTGACGAAAGTTTTCGGCATGGGCAACCTGCACAACGTCTGGCGCCACTTCGTGAAAGCGGGCGAGCCCGTACTCTTGAAGTTCTTCGCCGTCGGGGACAGCGCCATCCGCACGAACCCGCTCTACGGCCGCGGCTGTTCGCAAGCCGTCATGCACGCGCACATCCTGGGCGACATCATGAACGAGACCAACGACCCGCGCGAACAGGCGATCGCCTTCGACAAGCGCAGCCGCAAGGCACTGCGCCCGTTCTGGGACGCGCTGATGAAGCAGGATCTGGGCGCAATCCGGCGCGCGAAAAACGAACAGGATCCGACCTACAAGCCGCGCCTGAAAGCCCGCCTGATCAAAAGCTTCGCCGAAGACGCCATCGGCCCGGCGACCCGCAGCAACCTCGATGTGCTCCGCGCGATCATGAAAGGCTTCCACATGCTGGCCATGCCGACCGC
>JANLXP010000318.1:0-5853 GCA_031365165.1 Alphaproteobacteria bacterium | reverse complement strand
GGCAAGGTCAACTTGCCTTCGCGGAAATCGTCGCCGACCGCCTTGCCCATCATCGCCTCGCGTCCCGAATAGTCGAGCGCGTCGTCCACGAGCTGGAACGCGATACCGAGATTGTGCCCGTAGGATTTCAACGCTGCCTCGCGCAAGCCGTCCGTCTGCGCGATCACGGCACCGGACTCCGCCGCCGCCGCAAACAGCGCCGCCGTCTTCGCCGCAATGATTTTCAGATAGGTCTCTTCCGCGACGCCGATGTTGCCCTGCGTATTGAGCTGCATCACCTCGCCCTCAGCAATCACGGCCGAAGCATTCGAGAGAATGTTCAATACGCGCAGAGATCCCGTCTCGACCATCAATTGGAACGAGCGCGAAAACAGGAAGTCGCCGACCAGAACGCTGGGCGCATTGCCCCAGATCACATGCGCCGCAGCCTTGCCGCGCCGCAGTTCGCTCTCATCCACGACATCGTCGTGCAGCAGCGTCGCCGTGTGAATGAACTCGACCGCGGTGGCGAGCCGGATGTGTCCAAGCCCCTGATACCCGCAGAGTTGCGCAGCAGCGAGCGTCAGCATCGGCCGCAGACGCTTCCCGCCGGAATTGACAAGGTGTCCCGCAAGTTCCGGGATCAGCGGCACGTCGGAGCGCATCCGCTCGAGGATCAGAGCGTTAACGTGCTGCAGATCGGCTTCGACCAGGCGGTAGAGGCGGTCCACCGCGCCGGCCTGTTCGCCCGCATCCTTCGCCAACCGCTGAAAAACTCTCACGTCGATGCCCCGGATATGGTTGTGTGCGGCAGTGTCTAAGGTTGAAAACTGGAACTGGGCCGACGCCAGGTCAAGGGTACAGGGTGCCACTCCACGAAGGTGTGTTCCATGGTTGAACTGCTGCGGTCGAACGACGTTGTCCTGCTCAGCTTTGTTCGCGCTTTGTTAGAGGCAGAAAGCATCGAAGTCTTCGACCTCGACCAGCACGCCAGCGTTATGGACGGCAGTGTCGCGATGGTGCAACGCCGCGTGATGGTTCACGACAAAGATGAACGCGCCGCCCGCCAACTGCTGAAGGATGCTGACCTTGGCCACGTCCTTAAGCGCTGATCAGCGTCCAAAGGCCGCACAAGCTATGGAGCTCACCGACGATGCGTTCTTGGGCGGCCGCGTCCAGGCCTGGCAGCCGGCGCATGGATTTCGTGCCGGACTTGATTCGGTGACACTGGCAGCGGCGGTTCCCATCCGCGCGAAAGAACACGTTTGTGAACTCGGCGCCGGCGTCGGCGTCGCGGCCCTCTGCCTCGCCGCCCGCGTGCGCGATCTGCACATCACGGCCGTCGAAATCGACGAAGATCTGGCGGCCCTCACGCAAGCGAATGCAAAGCGCAACGGCGCACCCATCGATGTGGTCGTCGCCGACGTACTGAAGCGTCCGCGGTCGCTCGCGCGCCAAGGGTTCCATCACGTTATGACGAACCCACCATTTTACGACATCGGCCGCGGCACGCGCGCCCCCAACGCCGTGAAGGCGCGCGCCACGTCAGTTGACGCGCGCGACCTCGTCGTCTGGCTTCGCCTTGCGCGCGCGCTCACCCGTCCGAAGGGAACCATCACCGCCATCGTGCCGCCGGACCAAGTTCCGCTCGCGCTCGAAGCGCTTAGCCCGGCGGGGCAGGGGGTCGAAATCTTCCCGCTCTGGCCGAAACCCGGCGCGCCTGCCAAACGCGTCATCATCCGTACACGGATGAATTCGAAGGCCCCGCTGCAACTTCACGCGGGGTTGCTGCTCGCCACAACCGGCGGAAAGCCGACGCCTGAGGCAGAAGCCGTCTTGCGGCACGCCGGAGCACTGATTACATAGCGCGCATGTTCGAATGGGCAAAAAAATTGTGGCGTCGGATCGGTGGATCAACTCCGCCGGTCGTAAAGGTCCTGCGCCTCAACGGCGCGATCGGCATGAGCGTCGGCATGCGCAAAGGCTTGAGCCTGGCGACGGTGGCTCTCCCCATCGCGAAGCTCTTCGCCGACAAATCGGTGGTGGCGGCCGCGGTGGTCATCAACTCCCCCGGCGGCTCGCCCGTGCAAGCGGCGTTGATTCACGACCGCATCCGCGCGCTCGCGAAAGAGCGCGGCATCAAAGTCATGACCTTCGCCGAAGATGTGGCGGCGTCCGGCGGCTACATGCTGGCGCTGGCGGGCGATGAGATCTACGCCCACCCGAATTCGATCGTGGGTTCGATTGGCGTCGTCTCGGCGGGTTTCGGGTTCGACAAGCTGATCGAAAAGATCGGTGTTGAGCGCCGCCTGCATCACGCGGGCGAGCGCAAGGCGATGCTCGACCCGTTCAAGCCCGAAGACCCGAAGGATGCCGAGCATCTGGAATCGCTTCAGCGCGAAGTCCACGAGACCTTCAAGCAACTGGTGCGCGACCGTCGCCCCGGCAAACTGACGGGCGACGAAAGCGAACTGTTCTCCGGCGCCTTCTGGACCGGCGCGAAGGCGAAGGAGTTGGGTCTGATCGACGGCCTCGGCGACCTGCGCACGATCTGCCGCCTCAAATTCGGCGACAAGGTCGAATTCCAAGTCATCATGCCGCGCCGCCCGTGGTTCAGCCTCGACGCATTCACCAGCCGAAGCGATTTCGAACCGCGAACGGATTGGGCAACGGGCTTGATCGCAGCCGTTGAAGAACGTGCGCTCTGGTCCCGCTTTGGGCTATAACGGCGTATGGGCCTGCTCTCGCTTTTTCTCCTCGCCGGTGTTGGCGCGCTGATCTATTTCGGCGTCAAAGGCCGCATGATCCGCCTGCGCGAAGAATTCGCCGAAGCGATGCGCCGTGCCACCCAAGGCGGCGCGAAGAAACCGATCGCCACCGAAGAAATGGTGAAGTGCCCCACATGCGGCACCTACGCCGTCCCCACCCAACAAAAGAACTGCGGCAAGCCGGGCTGTCCGTATAAATGATCGCGTGAGTCGCGAACTTGACCCCCCTGGTCGCGCTCTTTAGCTTCCGCCGCTCACTTTGCGACCCCACCCATGACCGCCCCTGATCGTTCATTCCAAGGCCTGATTCTGACGCTGCAGCACTATTGGGCCGGTGAGGGCTGCGTGTTGCTGCAACCGTTCGACATGGAAATGGGCGCAGGCACGTTCCACCCGGCGACGACGCTGCGCGCGCTCGGCCCCAACCCCTGGAAATGCGCCTACGTACAGCCTTCGCGCCGTCCGAAAGACGGCCGCTACGGCGACAACCCGAACCGCTTTCAGCGCTATTATCAGTTCCAAGTGATCCTGAAACCCTCGCCCGACAACGTGCTCGACCTCTATTTGGGCTCGCTGAGGGCACTCGGCATCTCGCCCGACGAACACGACATCCGCTTCGTCGAAGACGACTGGGAATCGCCCACGCTGGGCGCCTGGGGCCTTGGCTGGGAAGTCTGGTGCGACGGCATGGAGGTGACGCAGTTCACCTACTTCCAACAAGTCGGCGGTATCGACTGCCGCCCGGTCTCCGCCGAAATCACCTACGGGCTTGAGCGTCTGGCGATGTACGTCCAAGGCGTCGATAACGGCTTCGACCTCGCCTACAACACCATGAACCGCCAGTCGCCGGACTTCATGCGCTGGGGCGACGTCTATCATCAGAACGAAGTCGAACAGTCCGGCTTCAACTTCGAACACGCGAACACCGACGCGCTGTTCCAGCACTTCAAAGACGCCGAAGAACAGTGCAAGCGTCTGCTCGCCCGCAAGGTCGGCCGCAGCGCGGCGCACCCCGACTGGCGCCACGTGCTGCCGGCGTACGAGCAATGCATCAAGGCAAGCCACGCGTTCAACTTGCTCGACGCGCGCGGCGTGATCAGCGTGACGGAGCGCCAAGCCTATATCGGCCGCGTCCGCGCGCTCGCCAAGGAATGCGCGCAAGCCTGGGTCGAAAGCCCGCAAGGCATGACAATCGGCGCCGGCATGAGCGGGATGCGCTGACGTGGCCCAGTTCCTCCTCGAACTCTTCTCCGAAGAAATCCCAGCCCGCATGCAAGCGGCCGCCGCGCGCGATCTCGAACGCCTCGTCGTCGGCGGCCTGACCGACCGCGGCTTCCTGAACGAAGGCGCGCGCTCGTTCGCAACGCCGCGCCGCCTCGCGCTCGTGATCGAAGGTCTGCCCGCTGAACAAGCCGACGTGAAAGAAGAACGCAAAGGCCCAAAGGTCGACGCACCCGACGCCGCGATCCAAGGCTTCTTACGCTCGACGGGCCTCAGCAAAGATCAGCTGAAGGTTCAGAAGGATCCGAAAGGCGACTTCTACCTCGCGATCACCGAACGCAAAGGCAGGCCCACGCCCGCCGTCCTCGCCGAACTGATCCCCGAAGTGATCAAATCGTTCCCGTGGCCGAAGTCGCAACGCTGGGGCAGCGGTGAACTCACCTGGGTGCGCCCGCTGCACGCGATCGTCTGCACGTTCGACGGCGAAGTCGTGCCGTTCGAAATCGGTACCGTGAAGAGCGGCAACAAAACCCGCGGCCACCGCTTCCTCGGCAACGATCAAATCGAAGTGCGCCGCTTCGACGATTACGTCGACAAGCTAAAGCGCGCACACGTCATCTTGGCGAGCGCCGACCGCAAGGCGCAAATCCTGCACGACGCTAAGCAACTCGCCCACGCGCAAAACCTCGAACTCATCGAAGACGACGGCCTGGCCGACGAAGTGGCGGGCCTCGTCGAATGGCCGGTGCCGCTGATCGGCCAGTTCGACAAAGGTTTCCTCGACGTGCCGCAGGAGATTTTGGTCTCCACGATGCGCGCAAACCAAAAATACTTCGCGCTGAAGGATCCCAAGACCGGCAAACTCGCGAACAAGTTCGTCGTCATCGCGAACATGATCACGAAGGACGCCGGCCGAAACGTCGTCGCCGGCAACGAACGCGTGCTACGCGCCAGGCTCTCCGACGCAAAATTCTTCTGGGACCAAGACCGCAAAACGAAGCTCGCCGACCGCGTGCCCGCCCTGAAAGACATTGTCTTCCACGACAAACTGGGAAGTCAGTCGGAGAGAGTTGCCAATACGGCATCGATAACCGTTGCGATTGCTGGCGCGATGCACTTGAAGGAAGAAGAAATAAAAGACGCGCAACGCGCAGCTAGCCTAAGCAAGGCCGACTTGGTGACAGGCACCGTCGGAGAATTCCCTGAGGTGCAAGGGATCATGGGAAGGTACTTCGCACTTCACGACAATGAAAGCACTGGAGTGGCAGACGCCATTCGCGATCACTACAAGCCATTAGGGCAAGGTGATGGAGTTGCGTCAGCGCCAACGAGTGCTGCCCTAGCGTTGGCTGACAAACTGAACACCCTGGTTGGTTTCTTCACGCACGCTGATGAGCGACCTACTGGATCGAAAGACCCTTACGCGTTGCGCAGAGCTGCGCTTGGTGTCGTAAGGACGATACTTGAAAATGAGATTCGGCTACCCCTGCGAGGCACTCTCGCAGAGGTGTGGGCTGTTCAAATGCGAACATTCGACCTCAAGGCAAGGCTGCAACCCGGTTATCAGCCCGGTCCACTTCTGGACCAAAATGAGTTGTTGGCGACAGGGCTGCAGAAGACAGTTAGCGTGTTAGAGTTCTTAGTAGATCGCTTGAAAGTAGCGCTCCGCGACAAGGGCGTGCGCCACGATTTGATCGATGCAGTATTTGCGCTTCCCGGCCAAGACGATTTGACTCTCATTGTCCGTCGTGTCGGCGCGCTGCAAAACTTCCTCAAGAGTGATGATGGGAAGAACTTGCTTGCTGGTTATAAGCGCGCCGCGAACATCTTGAAGGCCGAGCAAAAGAAAGGGGCGCCAGAACCCAAAGGTTCGATAGACACCATC
>JANLXP010000273.1:0-15377 GCA_031365165.1 Alphaproteobacteria bacterium | reverse complement strand
GATCCCGTGCATGCCCTCGGCGATATTGAACACCAGATCCCAACGGTCGCCGTGCGCCAGCCGCGCGACCAGCGCCTTCACGTTCCCGATACGCTCGACCTTGTGACCGTGCGCGGCGATCGCGCTCTCAAGCCCCGCGATCGTGTCTTCCTTGTCGAACTCGGCCGTCTCCTCAAGGGAGTAGCCTTCCTTCAGATAGTCCGACCGAAGATCGTACGTAAGACCAACGCGCATCAGGGGCTCACCGGTTGCTGTCGCGAATCGACGACGCGTAATTGTAACGCGGGCAGAAAAGAATCAACGCTGGCACGAGAGCGAGCGCCTCAGCTCTGTCCGCCGTCGCAGCGCACGATCGCACCCGTCGTAAAGCTCGACGCCGGGCTTGCGAGATAGAGCGCGGTCGTCACGATCTCCTCCGGCCGACCGGGACGATGCAGCGAGTTGTGCGCCGTACGCCGCGCCTCATCGCTCCAAGCCTTGGAAATATCGGTGAGAAATGGCCCCGCCGAAATCGCGTTGACGCGCACCTTCGGCCCGTACTCGCGCGCCAGCGACACGGTCATCGCGTTCAAGGCCGCCTTCGCGCCGGAATAGGGAATGACCGCCGGCAGTGGCACGAGCGCGCCTGTGGATGAAATATTGATGATCACGCCACCGTCGCCGTCCGCCATGCGTTTGGCGACATTCGCGGCCAGCCGGAACGGCCCCTTGAAGTTCAGCGCGACGATCTTGTCGAACCACTCTTCCGTCACCTCGTGCGAAGGGATCGCGGGCGACATGCCGGCGTTGTTGACGAGGATATCGATGCGCCCGAATGCGTCGTAGGCGGCCTCGGCGAGCCGGTCCATCTCGCTCCACTTGCTGGCATTCGCCGCGATCGCGAGAGCCCGGCGTCCCATCGCGCGAACTTCGGCCGCCACTGCCTCGCATGCCTCAAGCTTCCGGCTCGCGACGATAACATCGGCGCCGCGTTCGGCGAACGCGCGCACCATTTGCAAGCCGAGCCCCCGCGACCCGCCGGTCACGAGCGCAATCTTGCCCGTTAAGTTGAAAAGATCGTCCACGGCCGGACTGTCGCCCAACCGTGAACGTCTATCAAGTGGCGCCTATTTTACGCGCGTCCACTTCATCACCCAATTCTCTTCCCACGTGCGCCCGCCGTCGCGCGAAATCGCTTGGCTCCACTGGCACGACGTCGGCGTGATTTGATCCCAAACGCCGCGCACCTTGATTGGCTTGCCCTCGTCGACATCGTCCGCCAGAAAGATGCCGGCGCCGTTCTCGAAGCTGCCGGTTTGACCCGGCGTCGTCAGCACACCGCTCTTCCCGTTCACCCAAAAGTCCGACCACACGCGGTTCGCGACGTCGAGCAGGCGAAGCCCCATGCCGCTGAAATTGCGCGCCGGGATGCGCAACTCCTCGACGCTGCCGACACCGCCAAGAATATTCCAACACGTGGCCTCACCCTCGAACTCGTCCCACGCCTTCGCGCCCGGCGGCAGCCGCCGATGCTTGATGCGCCACTCGCCAGCCAGAAAGTTGAAATCGCCGGGCTTGCCGGGCGTCGTCTTCGCAGGAGTGGCCGCTTGCGCACTCCCTTGTGTGCCCGCGCCTGCCAGCATCGCCGCCGCCGCGCCCGCGGCCGCAGCACCCAAAATCGTCCGTCGTTGCTGATCCATGATCCGTCCCTCCAGGTTAGGGGCCGGTCGTAAACCACAATGCATGACATCCAATGTCAGGTATTCGTGGTAGCGTTCAAATACACATGGCCAACACACACACCGCCGCAAAAAAAGTCGTCATGGCCGGGCCTTGCCTGCCCGCCGAAGCCACTTGGCGTAGGCGGGACCCGGCCACCCAGGGTGGCGCGCTGAACGCCGAAAGATTGAACCACGAAAAGCACGAACTTCACGAAGGCGCTCGGCCTAGCAGTTTGGCAGAGCGCTTCGTGTTCTTTGTGAAGTTCGTGGTTCAATATCTTGCGCGGCGACAGCGACCCTGGGTGGCCGGGTCCCGCCTACGCCAAGTGGCTTCGGCGGGCAGGCAAGGCCGGCCATGACGACCTAGGGTCGACAATGCGCGCGAGCCGCCTCCTCTCCATCTTGATCCTGCTGCAAATGCGCGGCCGCGTGAGCGCGGAAACGTTGGCGCAGGAATTCGAAGTCTCGGTCCGCACGATCTACCGCGACGTGGACCAATTGAGCGCCGCCGGCGTTCCCGTCTACGCGGAGCGCGGACGCAACGGAGGCTTCGCATTGCTCGATGGCTACCGCACGCGCCTGACCGGCTTCACGCCCGCCGAAGCCGAAGCCCTGTTACTCGCGGGCGTGGGTGATGCCGCATCCGACTTAGGGCTCGGCGCCGATGCAGCAGCGGCACAGTTGAAACTGCTCGCAAGCCTCCCCGCTGATTCCGGTGCAAGCGCGCAGCGCGTCTCGGAACGCTTTCACCTCGATCCGCTGAACTGGTACCGCCGCGCGGAACAGCCGGCGCATCTACCCGCAATAGGCACCGCCGTCTGGCGCGACCGGCGCATCAAGATCACCTACGAAAGCTGGAAGGACACCGTCACCCGCGAGCTTGACCCACTCGGTCTCGTGTTCAAGGCGGGCACCTGGTACCTCGTCGCCGCGAGCGACGCGAAGCCGCGCATGTACCGCGTCTCGAACATCAAGACGCTGGCGGTCCTCGACACGCCGACGCGCCGCCCCGCACGGTTCGATCTCGCGAAGTATTGGGCAGGGGCATCGAAGGAATTCGAAGCGCGCCTCCTCAAAGACAGCGCCACGATCAAACTCTCGCCGCGCGGGCGAAGATTGCTCCACGACATTAGCCCGGCAGCCGCCGAGGCCGTCGAAGCCAACCACCAACCCTGCAAACCGGAAGGTTGGATCAAAGCGACGATCCCCGTCGAAGCCGACGAAATCGCCGCCCGCCAACTGCTCTACCTGGGCGCGGAATTGGAAGTGCTCGAGCCACGCGAACTGCGCACCACGATCGCGGAATTAGCGCGCGGTGTGACGACCGCTTACCGCGCAAAGTGACTGAGCCCCAAGACGACCAAGCCAGCGCTGTGCTAGTCTTCGCGCCAATTCCTTCTGTGGGAGGTCGGCATGAAGTCACGCAATGTGGTCTTGGCGATGTTCTTGCTGACTGTCGCGTCCAGTGCTCCGGCCCGCGTAGATCCGGTGTGCGCACCAAGGACGACCGATCCGCTGCAGCAGCGTTGGTGGGAATCCGAAGGCGACTGGCGCGGTGTGTGGGACCCGACCTCCGCGCCGTCCACTGGCCCGAGCGGCGAGCGGATCGCATCGTTCCATGCGGTTTGGCACAAGGGAAACGAAAGCGCCGAAGCGACGCTGCAGGTGACCATCACCGGCAACCACATTGAAATCGATAGAACGCAAGGCCGCGACACCTGCCACTATCGCGGAAACATCGTGCCCAACGGAACCGTGCACGGATCCTACACCTGCAGTTGGCATCGCATCGCGCAAACGTGGAGCGCAAGAATTGGCGATCCGCCCGATCCTTATTGCGCCGCCAACGATCCGAGGCTGAGCGCGCCGTGGTTCGAACGCGAGGGGGCGTGGGCCGGTCGCTGGACCCCGACCGGCGTATCGGGCCAGTACAACGCGCATTTCTTCAGATCGAATTCGCGTGAAACGGACGATGCGACGTTGACCATCACCATCACCGACAACCCTTTGACCCATGCTCGCAACAGGGTGACGGTCATTCGCACTGAACCGCGCGGCACCTGCACTTATGATGGCTGGACCACCGGCAACGGTTGGAGGGCTTTCGGCCGTTACGAGTGCAGTTGGGGCGGCGGCAATCTTTCATGGAGTGCCACGATCGGCGAGGGACATCCCTGATCGCAGCGCCGCGAAAACTGGTGACCCCGAGACGATTCGAACGTCCGACCTACAGATTAGGAATCTGCCGCTCTATCCTGCTGAGCTACGGGGTCAATCCGTCGCGCAATCAACCACCTGGGCTTAAGCCGCGCAACGCCATTTTGACGAGGAAATAGACCGCCGTCAGTCCAGGTTTCCCGCGCCCACGGACGCAATGCCTTTGCCGTCGGTGCTGAGGCGGTCGCGCCAGGACATAGTCCCGACTTTGCCTTGCCTCTTGCCCGACGAATAAGCGATGCGCCCCCAACAATCGCTTTGTGGGCTCTTCTCGTCGGCGAGACAGTTGAAAAGCACGGAGTACTTTCCGCCATCCGTTTCTGTCGCGGCGCAAACGCCTTGGATCGTGTGACCGCTTGCCGGCGGTGCGGAAAAAACGATGCAGTCGGAGGTGACGTGGCTCTTACCCGACGCCGCCCAGACCAAGTCCATCTCGACTTTGACGCTCCCACCCACGACGGGTTTGCCCATCGGCCCTGGCGCCGCAATACGCATGCCCGCGGCAGGGTTGACCTGACCTGTGAATGTGAACGTCTCCGCTTGCGCTGCAGCTGTAGCCAACGGCAATGCGATCGACAGCATTAGAAGTGATCTCATCAACATTCTCCCCTTTGTGGCGCGCCATCGCGCGCGGTGACTGTTTGAAGCGTTCGGTTCGGATCACCCAGTTGGCGAACTGGATCGTATCCAGGGATCGCCGCGCCGGGCCGCATAGGTCGCCCACACGTAACGCCACGGGATGATGACGAGCAGGATAAGTCCGATGGAGGTCTCGAAGATCGATGCTCGCATCGCATCGTCGAGCGTACCGTCCAGCCAGCGTGGCGCAGCGAAGGCGGCGAGCCAGATGACTTTCCATGTCAGCTCGAACAGCAGCAACGGAATCATGCGCAGCGGATAGCGCAGGCCCAGCACCGCCAGTAGGCCGATCGTTCCGAGCAATGCCCAGGCAACGCCGGTCATGCGCGGCAGCGTCGACGTGTGGTCGATGATCAGCGGCCAGATCATGCTTCCGATGCCCGCCGCCATGAACAGATACATGGCCCGCATCACCAACAGCCGGATCGCGGAGACCTCGTCGTCCGCTCGAACCTCTGCCGTCTCGTCGACGGGTGTTGCAATGGAAGTCATCTCAATCTCCTTTCAACGCGTTCACGCAGCTTCTGCTTCCCCGACGGCATCGGGCACGAATTCCAAAATGTCGCCAGGCTGGCAGCACAAAGCCGTGCACAGCGCCTCGAGTGTCGAGAATCGGATTGCGCGCGCCTTGCCGGTTTTCAGGATCGAAAGGTTCACGATGGTGATGCCCACGCGCTCCGCGAGTTCGGTCAACGTCATCCGCCGGTCGTGGAGCAGGTCGTCGAGTTTGACGGCGATCGCCATGTCAAACCGTCCCTTCGAGGTCTTCACGCATCCGCGCGCCTTCCGCGAACACGCGGGCGAGCACGAAGGTGAGCAGCACGGCGAGCCAGCCGGCGAACGAGAATCCGGCATCGAGGTGAAGCGGATTGGCCGGCGTGGAAATCGCATCGGCGACACCGGCGATGACGATACTGACGAGTTGCAGCGCGAACAGCGCCCAAGCAATGGCTTGCAGCCGGTCCGCGTTTGCGGCGACGAATGGATCGCTGCCTCGTACCGTTTCGACGATCGCGCGCATGCGCCTGAGAACAAGGTCGTTGAGCGGAATGGCGACCAAGCCCAGCACCGGGATCGCGCGCATCCCGAAGCTCATCTGGGGAATTGCCTCCGGCGTGATGCCGAGCGCTGTGAACGTCCACGTCTCGGCGACGAATGTCGCAATCAGGAGCGCAAGTATCCCCGCACCGAAGAGCCAGTTCAGAACGATCAGAACGCGAAGCACCGCATGCGCGATGGGTAGTGCGGCGGCGTAGGATCGGGTCATCGGTTGGCGCTTCTCGCAGTTGAATATCGATAATCGATAAATCATTTATCGATATTCGTCAAATCCGGCCATATTCTGGGCTTTTGTGCCCGCCAGGCTTCGTTCGGCGAGAGGCGGTCAAGAACGGCAACAATGTTGAACAGGGTGGCTCAATACGCAGTCGTTCTTCTGGCGCTCGGCACGGCGCAGGCGAACGAGTGCGACGTGACGATCGCCGAGCAAGCAACGGTCGCGACCGTCACTGACGGCGGCAGCTTCACATTGACCGACGGCCGGCGCGTGCGGCTCGCAGGCGTTCAAGCGCCGCGCGCAGGTTGGCCGCTGGCGGAGGGGGCGAGGGCGAGCCTCGCGAAACTTTTAGAGGGCAAGTCGGTCGACCTCGCCTACGCAGATCGTGGCACCGACCGGCACGGCGACATGCTGGCCTACGCATTCATCAGCGGCGCATGGCTTCAAGGCGAACTCGTCGATGGCGGTTTCGTGCGCGCCTATTCGCGCACCGACACGCGCCGCTGCGCCACCGCGCTCTTAAAGCGCGATGCTGCTGCGCGAACCGCAAAGCGCGGTATCTGGGCCGACGCGTTCTACCGCGTTCGCACGATCGACGACCTCAGCGCCGACATCGGCACGTTCCAAATCGTCGAAGGCAAAATCGTCTCGGTGAAGGTGGGCCACGAGCGCGCGTTCCTGAACTTCGGCGCCGACTACCGCACCGACGTCACGCTCACGATCTCAGCGCGCGATCTGAAGCGGCTCGCGAAAGAGGGCATCGATCCCGCGAAGTGGAACGGCAAGAAGGTTCGCGTGCGCGGCTGGGTCTCGTTGCTCAATGGCCCCGAGATCGAGCTCACGCACGCGGAACAAGTCGAACTGCTGGATTAGGCCGCGATTAGGCCCGCTTCGACCGGATCGCCGACCTGCTCGATCAACGCCCGCTTCAGCTTCGAGAGCGCATTCGCCTCGATCTGACGCACACGCTCCTTCGAGATGCCAAGCCTTGCGCCCAGCGACTCAAGCGTCACCGTGTCTTCCTGCATCTGCCGCTCGCGAATGATGACCTGCTCGCGCGGGGTCAGCGTGTCGAGCGCAAGATTGATCCATTGCGCGCGCGTCGCCGAATCGCGCGTGAGCATCACGTTCTCGTCCGGACGCGGCGCGTCGTCGGCGAGCATATCCTGCCACTCGCCCTCGCCGGGCTCGCCCGGGGCCGCGTTCAGCGAACGGTCGCCGCTCGTCAGACGCGCGTCCATATCTTCGACGTCGCTCACCGAAACGCGCAGAGCCTCGGCGATCTTGAGCGCACCTTCGCGCGACAGATCCTTCGACGGGTTACCCGCAATCTTCGCCTTCAGCCGGCGCAGGTTGAAGAACAATGACTTCTGCGTCGCCGTCGACGTCAGACGCACGATCGACCAATTGCGCAGCACGTAGTCCTGGATCGCCGCACGGATCCACCACGTGGCGTAGGTCGAAAATCGCACCTGGCGCTCCGGCTCGAAGCGCTGAGCAGCCTGCATCAGGCCGACGGCGCCTTCCTGAATGAGATCGCCCATCGGCAGGCCGTAGTTCTTGAAACGCGCAGCCACCGCCACGACGAGCCGGAAATAGGCCGTCGTCAGTTCGTGCAGCGCTTTCTGATCACCCTTGTCACGCCAAGCGCGCGCGAGCGTTTGCTCGTGGGCGGCCTCGAGCAAATCCGTAGCCATCGATTTCTTGATGAACTTGCGGTTGGCTTTTACAGCGAAAGAGGTGTCGAACGTGGCCATGGGGTCTCCAATTCCTACTACCCTAGTTGGGTATCCCTTAAACGCGTTACAAGCCTCTTTAGACCAATTCCAAATTACGTCTCCGGCATGGAAAAAGGCGCGGCAGGGAACCCCCGCCGCGCCTATACGTTTTTATCCAATGGGTAGGACTAAGCAGCGCGCTGAAGCGCCACTTCCAGCCGCTTTACCGCCGCGTCTTCGTCGATCCGCTCAACAGCCGCAACCTCGCGCGCCATACGCCCCAAGGCCGCTTCGTAAAGCTGACGCTCGGAGTAGGACTGCTCAGGCTGCCCGCTCGCGCGGTGCAGGTCGCGAACAACCTCGGCGATCGAAATCAGGTCGCCCGAGTTGATCTTGGCTTCGTATTCTTGTGCCCGGCGGCTCCACATCGTGCGCTTGATGCGCGCGCGGCCCTTCAGCGTCTGCAGGGCGTTCGCCACCACATCCGGCGAGGACAGCCGGCGCATGCCGATCAGGCTCGCTTTCGCGACCGGCACCCGCAAGGTCATCTTGTCCTTGTCGAAGTTGATCACGAAGAGCTCGAGCTTCATGCCGGCCACTTCCTGCTCGACGACCTGGATAATCCGGCCCACGCCATGGGCTGGGTAGACGACCCAATCGTTCGTCCGGAAATCCGGCCGTTTCGGCTTCGGCGGCACGATCTTGGCGGCGACCACGGGCGCAGCCACGACCGGCTTGCCATGGCTGGCAACCAGCTTCGGCTCGACCTTGACCTGGGCGGCAACCGTCGGCTTCGGCGCGACCTTGAGGTCGACCTTCGGGACGGCCTTAAGTTCGGGCTTCTTGACCTCGACCTTGGGGGCCAGCTTGGCGGCAGGCTTAACCGCAGCCTTGACAGGGCCTTTCAGGGCCACTTTCACGACCTTTGCCGGGGCAGCCTTCATCGTCTTCTTCGCGCTCATCAACGTTCTATCTTTCCCGTTTAGCTTGGCCTTTGCCGCAGTCTTTTGGACACGCAGCCGGTCAGCATCGCGGGGCCCGTCCACGCGATGCCGCTTCGGAAACTCCGTTGTTTTGAAAACGGCTCGGTGCGAATTCTTCGCACCGCGTTCGCGGAGGCTGGTTTGCGTCCCCACGTTCTTGTCGACCGCCAGTTTTCTAAGGATCAGTTCCGAGTTGCCGTAATGTAACACGGAAACTGGGAAAAATAAAGGCGGGCCGGGGCCTTAACTATTGTTTCACTGGTGTAGCAATCGCCACAAACCGGCACGATTCAGCCAATCCTACGGTTACCCGGTCAGCATCCGTAAATGGAGGAAGTTGTCGCACGCAACCGTGAAATGGGGAAAACCGGTTAACTACCCTGGCCCGGCTTCGGGCTGAAGAACTTTTCGAACTTGTCCGGTACGGTTTCGAAGTCCTTCGAGTCCGCAGGCGGTTCGCCCTTTACCGTAATGTTCGGCCACTTGCTGGCAAAGTCCTTGTTCAGCGTGAGCCACTTCTCGATTCCAGGCTCGGTGTCCGGCTTGATGGCGTCCACTGGGCACTCCGGCTCGCACACGCCGCAGTCGATGCATTCGTCGGGGTGGATGACCAGCATGTTCTCCCCCTCGTAGAAGCAGTCGACGGGGCAGACCTCCACACAGTCCATCAGCTTACACTTAATGCAGCTCTCGTTGACGATGTAGGTCATGGGGGGCTTCAGGCGAACGCGTTGTTGAACGGGGCGAGACGCGTAACATTTCAGACCCCCGCCAACAACCCCTTGTCCAGTGCGCGCTCAGTCGTCGCGGTCGTCGGTGAGGGCATCGGTCTCGCGCCGCTCCTTCTTCGTCGGCCGTCCCGACCCGGCCTCGCGCTTGGCAGGTGCGACAGGCTCCTTGGCGCGCACTTCCGGCGGCGGCGTCAAATCCTCATAGAGCGTCTGCGCCTCGCTCGCAGGACCGCGCCGCGTTCCGCCGTTGACGACTTTGATCACCCGAACCAGCGGGCCAGCCGGAAACGTCAGCACGTCGCCGACCTTCACGGTCGCGCTCGCCTTTTCACAGCGCGCACCGTTGATCCTCACGCGGCCTGCGGTCACAACGGAGGCGGCCAGCGTCCGGCTTTTGAAGAAGCGCGTGTACCAGAGATATTTGTCGACCCGCTGCAAACGCTACTTCCGCAGCTTGAGCGCCGCCAACACCGCGAACGGCGAATCCGGATCCATCGGCTTTTCCTTCCGCTCGCGTGGCGGCCGCGGCTCGTGCTGCGGACGCTGTTCGTGTTGCGGCTTGCGATCCTTGTGGCGCGGCGGACGATTGTCGGGGCGCGCAGCCTTTGGCTCGAGCTTTGCCGGTTCGCCGGGAGGCGCGCCATACGGCACCGCGATGGACTGAGGCGCGCGCCTCGCCTGATGCTGCTGTTGCTCCGGCCGCTTGCGCTGCGGCTTCGGCCCGCGCTCAGGCCGCTTCATGCGCTGCTGCCAAAGCGTCGTCTCTTCGCCGGCTTCGTTCTTCGTCTTGGTATCCCGGAAGCCGAGCGAGCGAAGCACCTGCGCAATATCATCTTCACCGCAGCCGAGAACCGACATCATGTCGTTCGACACCGCAAAGCCATCGGGCATCTGCCCGTTCTGACCTTTGCTGCGAATGATGTCGCCAAGCCGCTCCAGCATGTCGATACGCACAGCTCGCGGCCCGCACGGCCGGAACCCTGCTGCCTCATAGAACCCGGCAGGCACAGAAGGATCGGACGGCAGCGACGTAAGGCCAGCCGCAGGCGGCGGCGGTATCTCAGTGATCCCTTGATGCACAGCCCAGAGCAACGCCTTCAACCGCGCCGCCGCAGGTTTCACCAACGCCGGCAAGAAAATCGAGAACGCGCCAAAGCGCACGCCCAGCCGCCGAAGCGGCGTGCGATCGCCTTGCGCCACCGCGCGCAACTCCCGCATCACCGACTGACGCGAGACCGAACCCAAATTCTCGTAGATCTGAAACGCCAACCCGCGCGCCATACCCTGCAGCGGCGACGCGAACAGTTGTGGCGTCGCACTCGCTTCACTCGGCACAGCCTCTGCAACAGGTGTATCGCTGGTATCGACAGCATCTTCCGCCGCGTCGCCAGCCGCTTCTTCGGCAGGCGTTTCTTCCGGCACCTCAGGCGCTTCAGTTGCCTCAAGCGCCTCAGCCGCCGCTGGCTCTACCGCCTTTGGCCCTTCAATCGGCGCCGCTTCTTTCGGCATCTCTTTGTTGAGCTCGACCTGCACGCTCAACAACGGCGACAGGATCTTCGCGACGTGATGCGCGAGCCACTCCTCAAGCCGCTCCGTCGCCCGCTCGCGCGCCGACGTCGACAACAAATCGTCCGCGAGCAACTCGACACGCGGGTGCAGGGGATCGTGCCCCTTCTTCAACTGCGCAACGATCCCGCCATTCCACCAAAGCCGCCCGTGCTCGGAGAGCGTGATTGCGGCTTCCGGTGCGTTGGTAAGCGAATGCGCCCGCGACGCGATCTCGCCGGCCAAACCCTTGAGCGCCGCCGCCCGCAGCGCACGGCCGTGAATGCCGATCGCGCGCGGATCGGGCACGAACGAAAACCCTTGCAGCCGCCCGACGTACTCGCCCTCGACCAAGACCTCGCCTTCGCCGTCGATGGTGGCCGCGAACTCTTCGTCCTCGCGCAGCCGCCGCATCAAGACGCTGGTGCGCCGGTCGACGAAGCGCTGCGTCAGCTTCTCGTGCAACGCGTCCGACAGCCGATCCTCGACCGCCCGCGCGCGCTCTTGCCACTGCACCGCATCGGCCAACCAATCCGGCCGGTTGGCGACATAGGTCCATGTCCGGATATGCGCGATGCGCTGCGCGATCGCATCGATGTCGCCCTCGATGTTGTCGAGCCGGGACACTTGCCCGTTCAGCCAATCTTCCGGCAACACGCCTTCGTGGCTCATCAAATGTTCGAAGATGCCGCCGATCAAACGCGCATGTTCCTCGGGCGTGGATTTGCGGAAGTCGGGAATCTGACACGCCTGCCACAGCCGCTTTACGCCGGCCGGATCGTTCACCATTGCCTTGACGTTTTCTTCCGCGCCCAAGATGCGCAGCACCAACTGGTCATCGGCCGCCCGCGCCCGTGTGAGCCCGCGTGTCGGCGGCAGCATGTCGAGGCTACGGTCGAGCGCCTCGATGCTGCCGAAATCGAGATTGGAGTTGCGCCACTGAATAACGCGCACCGGATCGAAGCGATGGTTCTCGATCGCCTCGACGAGTTCGCCTTCCAACGGCTCAGCATCGGCGGTCACGCCGAACGTGCCGTCATTCATATGCCGGCCCGCACGGCCCGCAATCTGCGCAAGCTCGTTCGCGCGCAGCGGCCGGCGCACCGTGCCGTCGAATTTCTCCGTCGCCGCAAAGGCCACATGGTCGATGTCCATGTTGAGGCCCATGCCGATCGCATCGGTGGCGACCAAGAAGTCGACGTCGCCGTTCTGATAGAGCGCGACCTGCGCGTTGCGTGTGCGGGGCGAAAGCGCGCCCATCACCACCGCAGCGCCGCCGCGCTGACGGCGCACGAGTTCCGCAATCGAATAAACTGCATCGCTTGAGAACGCGACGATCGCCGAACGCCGCGGCAACCGCGTGAGCTTGCGCGCACCCGTGTACGCCAAATCCGAAAACCGCGGCCGCCCGATGAACTGCACGCCGGGCACCAGCTTTTGAATCAGCGGCCGCATCGTGTCGGAGCCGAGGAAGATTGTCTCCGACCGTCCGCGCGCACTGATGAGGCGGTCGGTGAACACATGCCCGCGCTCGAAATCGGCAGCGAGCTGGATCTCGTCGATCGCCATAAATTCCGCGCCGATATCGATCGGCATGGATTCGACCGTCGCGACCCAATGCGTCGGCGACTTCGGAACGATCTTTTCTTCGCCGGTAACAAGCGCCACGGCGTGCGCGCCCTTCACGGCGACGACGCGTTCGTAGACTTCGCGCGCAAGCAGCCGAAGCGGCAGCCCGATCATCCCACTTTGATGGGCGAGCATCCGTTCGATGGCGAAATGGGTTTTGCCCGTATTGGTGGGGCCAAGGACGGCCGTAACCCGGCCGTACGGAGAGGACATCGATATGGTTTCCGAAAGAAGCCGGTTCACATGCCCCACGCTGCACTGCAAACGCAAGAACGCCCCGCGTTGCCGGAATAGCGCTGTGGATACCGCTAGGAGAAGAATGGACTAGAAACGGAACGAACCGTGCCCGAATCACTGACTCAAGCAACTTCACGATTCGTTCTCGCACTAAATATAGACAAATCAAACGCTTATTTCACGGTGCTGTTGCATCGTGGCAATTGCCAAAATTGGCCGATGCGGTTCCATCGTGCGCAACTCGTCCGTGCACGGAGCGACGAGTAATTTGCAGGGATTCGCGTTCGCAAAAGGTCCGTGCGCGGAATGTATTCCTCCGTGTCCGGATCATCCTAACGCGTGCACCATGCGCTGTGGATAAATCCGGGAGAGGCGCGAAACAAACATGGACCAAAGCCCGATCAAAGGATTCACCCCCTCTGAATTCCCTTTCGTTCACCCCCAAACCCTGGGGGGCACGTCGCAGGCGCGCCACTACGAGAATCCAGAACGCGCGTCGGTTTACCCCCATCGGATTTCGTGCCGAATAGTCTACGAATGACGCGTCTGCGAACCCGAACCCGGATCAACCTATGAGCGATTTCCCAAAAGCGAGTCTTGGCGACTGGCAAAAGCTCGCAGCCAGCGATCTCAAAGGGAAATCGGCGGATTCGCTCACCTGGGCCACCCCGGAAGGAATTCCTGTCAAAGCGCTCTACACGACAGCCGACCTTGAAAAGTTGGAACTCGAAGGCGCCATGCCGGGCTTAGCGCCGTTCACCCGCGGTGTGCGCGCCACGATGTACGCAGGCAGGCCTTGGACCGTCCGCCAATACGCAGGCTTCTCGACCGCAGAAGAATCGAACGCCTTCTATCGCCAAAACTTGAGCGCCGGTCAGATGGGCTTATCGATCGCCTTCGACCTCGCGACGCACCGCGGCTACGACAGCGATCACCCGCGGGTGTTCGGCGACGTCGGCAAAGCGGGCGTCGCGATCGACAGCGTCGAAGACATGAAGATCCTGTTCGATGGCATCCCGCTCGACAAAATGTCGGTGTCGCTGACGATGAACGGCGCCGTCATTCCGATCATGGCGAACTACATCGTCGCCGCGGAAGAGCAGGGCGTGAAGCAGGCCCAGCTTTCGGGAACGATCCAAAACGACATCCTGAAAGAATTCATGGTGCGCAACACCTATATCTATCCGCCCGAACCTTCGATGCGCATCGTCGCCGACATCATCGCCTACACGGCCGAGAAGATGCCGAAGTTCAATTCGATCTCGATTTCGGGCTACCACATGCACGAAGCGGGCGCGACCGCGGTGCAGGAGCTCGGCTTCACGCTTGCCGACGGCGTTGCCTACGTGAAAGCGGCGATCGCAAAGGGTCTCGACATCGACGACTTCGCGCCGCGCCTCTCGTTCTTCTTCGCCATCGGCATGAACTTCTTCATGGAGATCGCAAAGCTCCGTGCCGCTCGCTTCATGTGGGCCAAGATCATGAAGGATCTGGGCGCGAAGAAAGCGGAATCGCTGATGCTCCGCACGCATTGCCAAACATCGGGCGTCTCGCTCACCGAACAAGACCCCTACAACAACGTCGTACGCACGGCGTATGAGGCGATGGCCGCGGTCTTAGGTGGCACACAATCGCTGCACACGAACTCGTTCGACGAAGCGATCGCGCTTCCGACGGAAACGTCCGCACGCATCGCCCGCAACACGCAGATCATCCTGCAGACCGAAACGAAAGTGACCCACGTCGTCGATCCGCTCGGCGGCTCCTACTATGTCGAAGCGCTCACCCACGCATTGGCGACGCACGCTGGCGCCCTCATCGGCGAAGTCGAGGCCATGGGTGGCATGACGAAGGCGGTCGCCTCAGGCTGGCCGAAGCTGAAGATCGAAGAAGCCGCCGCCCGCCGCCAAGCCGCGATCGACCGCGGCGCGGAGGTCATCGTCGGGGTCAACAAATACCGCCTCGAAAACGAAGCCGATCTCGAAGTCCGCGACATCGACAACGACAAAGTGCGCGCGCAGCAACTGTCGCGCCTGCAAAAGGTGAAAGGCACGCGCGACCAGGCGAAGGTCGACGCCGCGTTGAAAGCGCTCACCGATGGCGCCAAAGGCCAGGCGAACCTGCTCGCGCTCGCCGTCGAAGCGGCGCGTGCGCGCGCCACGGTCGGCGAAATTTCCGACGCCATGGAAAAGGTCTTCAAGCGCCACCAAGCCGAAACGAAATCGATCTCGGGCGTCTATGGCGCAGCCTACGAAGGCGACGAAGGTTTCGCCCGCATCCGCAGTGAAGTCGAACAATTCGCCAAGGACGAAGGCCGCCGCCCGCGCATGCTGGTCGCCAAAATGGGCCAAGACGGCCACGACCGCGGTGCGAAGGTCATCGCAACCGCCTTCGCCGACCTAGGCTTCGACGTCGACGTCGGCCCGCTGTTCCAAACACCGGCCGAAGTCGCCAAAGACGCCATCGACAGCGACGTCCACGTCATCGGTATCTCAAGCCAAGCCGCGGGCCACAAAACCCTCGTCCCCGAACTAGGCCTCGAACTGAAGAAGCAGGGCGCCGACGACATCCTGATCGTGGTCGGCGGCGTCATCCCCGCCCAGGACTACGACATGCTGAAAAAAGCCGGCGCCGCCGCCATCTTCGGCCCGGGCACGAACATCCCGAAAGCCGCCAGCGAAGTCCTGAAACTCATCCGCGCG
>JANLXP010000233.1:0-1890 GCA_031365165.1 Alphaproteobacteria bacterium | reverse complement strand
GCGACCAGAACGCCACCTCATCGGCGATCTTCAACTGCTTCGCGCCATCCGGTCCCACAACCTCGAACGAAGACTGCGTGGGGTCGAGCGCGATCGAGGCAGCCGGCACATCTTGGAAATAGCTGCCGTTCGCACCGGGCTTAAGCCCCATGCGCTTCATCTCGTCGGCGATCCAATCGGCGGCGGCTTCGCCTTTCGTCGTGCCAGGACCCCGGCCTTCAAAGTGGTTGCTCGAAAGCGTCTTCGTCCGCCAAGCAAAGTCGGCGCCCTTGATCGCACCTACCGTCGGCTGCGGCGCAGGACCTGCGCCCGGTGCGTCCATGTCGACGCAAGCAGCAAGTGCAAGCGCGGCGGACGCAAGAATGATCGTGTGCTTCATGGTGTTCTCTCGCTAACGTCGTTACTGCGGCGTCACAACGGAATGTTGTCGTGTTTCTTCCACGGCATCTCCACGCGCTTGTTTCGCAAGCTGCGTAGACCCCGTGCAATTCGCCGCCTTGTACCGTGGGGCATAATCACTTCGTCCAGATATCCGCGCTGCGCCGCAACGAACGGGTTGAGGAAGCGCTCCTCATACTCCTTGGTCCGCTCGGCAATCTTTGCGGGATCGTTGATGTCGGCGCGGAAAATGATCTCGACCGCGCCCTTCGCGCCCATCACCGCAATCTGCGCCGTGGGCCACGCGTAGTTGATGTCGGCCCGCATGTGCTTCGACGCCATAACATCGTAGGCCCCGCCGAACGCCTTGCGCGTGATGCAGGTGATCTTCGGCACCGTCGCTTCGGTGAAAGCGAAAAGCAGCTTCGCGCCGTGCTTGATCAACCCGCCGTATTCCTGCGCCGTGCCCGGCAAGAACCCCGGCACGTCAACGAACGTCACCTGCGGAATATTGAAGCAATCGCAGAACCGGACGAATCGCGCGGCCTTTCGGCTCGCGTCGCTGTCCAGCACGCCGGCCAGCATCATCGGTTGGTTCGCGACGAACCCAACCGTCGACCCTTCGATCCGCCCGAACCCCGTGAGGATGTTCTTCGCGAAGTTCTCCTGGATCTCGAAGAAGTCGCCCTCGTCCGCGACCTTCAGGATCAGCTCCTTCATGTCGTAGGGCTTGTTCGGGTTCGCCGGGATCAGCGTGTCGAGCGAGATGTCGTCTTTCTCGACGTCCTGGAACGACGGCCATGACGGCGGCGGCTCGCGGTTCGAAGACGGCAGGTAGTCGATCAACCGCCGCATCTGCGTCAGACACTCGATGTCGTTGTCGTAAGCGCCATCCGCGATCGACGATTTCGTCGTGTGCACCTTCGCGCCGCCCAACTCCTCAGCCGACACGACTTCGTTCGTGACCGTCTTCACGACATCGGGACCGGTCACGAACATGTAACTCGTGTCGCGCACCATGAAGATGAAGTCAGTCATCGCCGGCGAATAGACGTCGCCACCAGCGCACGGACCCATGATTACCGAGATCTGAGGGATCACGCCCGACGACAGAACGTTCCGCGCGAACACTTCGCCGTATCCGGCCAGCGCGTCCACGCCTTCCTGAATACGTGCGCCGCCCGCGTCGAACACCCCGATGACCGGCGCGCCGTTGCGCAGCGCCATATCCTGGATCTTGACGATCTTCTGCGCATGCGCCGCCGACAGCGACCCGCCGAACACCGTGAAGTCCTTCACAAAGAGATACACCAGCCGCCCGTTGATGGTGCCCCAGCCGGTGACCACGCCGTCGCCAGGCACCCGCTGCAGGTCCATCCCGAAGTCGGTGGAGCGGTGCTCGACGAACGTATCGAACTCCTCAAACGACCCCTCATCCAGCAGGATCTCGACCCGCTCCCGCGCCGTCAGCTTGCCCCGGGCGTGTTGCGCGTCGATGCGCTTTTCCCCGCC
>JANLXP010000202.1:0-8368 GCA_031365165.1 Alphaproteobacteria bacterium | reverse complement strand
GGCGTAGGCTTCGAGCACGGCTTCTTGACCTGCACCGGGGGCGAGCGGTTTCGTCGCTTCCCAACGTTCGAAGCGTACATCGAACGGGATCAGCGCCTTGCGGATGTCGCGCTCGTCGCGGGTGGCGTCGCGGGGCGACGTGCCTTTGGTCAGGTCGTAGACCGTTAGGATCGTCATACCGGAACTCCTTTCAGCTTCAGCATCAGGGTAAAAAGATAGTCGAATGCATCGAGATGGCGAAGGGCCTCTCCCACATCCTTGCCCCAAGCGTAAATCCCATGACCGGCAAGCAGGAAACCCCAGCCCAGGCCCTCGGCCTTCAGGCGGGTTTCCACGCGGGCGGCCAGCGCGTCCATGTCTTGCTCGTTTTCGAAGACGGGTATGTCGAGGTGGGTCTCGTGTGTCTTGACGCCTGAGAAAGCCTTCAGAAGCTCCAGCCCTTCGATGCGGACGCGCCCGCTTTGCGCGAGCGCCATCGAGGCCAGGACCGCCGGCTGGGCGTGTACGTGCGTGACGGCGCCGATCGCTGGCGACAGGCGGTACATCAGATAATGCAGCGGCGCCTCAGCCGATTGGCGTGGATGTGCGCCGCCGGTGAAGGGGGCGCGAATGACGCCGTTCGGCGTGAGCTTTGTCTTGTCGCTGCCCGAGGCCGTGATTGCGCAGTCGGTGGCGTCAATGCGGACGGAGAAGTTGCCGCTGGTCGCGGGAATCCAGTCCTTCGCGCCGGCATGTTGGGCGAGCGCGATGACGCCCGCGACCGCCTGGGTCGGTGGCTCCAAATCACGCGGATCAGCGTTCTTCATTCGCACTACCTCTACAGGGGCGTAAATATGGGATTTGGCGGGCGAATGTCATCCCCTTTGGTGCAAAAAGAACGGGCGCCGCAACGATGGCGGCGCCCGCTCACGACGTCAGATCGGGCGGTTAACCGCCGCCGCGAATCTCTGTCCAGAATTTGACGATCTCATCCTTGTTTTTGAGACGCACTTGGAACGTGCCGGATTCGATGAACGACTTCACGTCGCGCACGAAGCCCATCTCTTTCAGCTGATCGTCGGTGTAGTCGGCGAAGATGCTCATGTTCGCCGGACCGTTGTGCAGTTCTTCGAGCTGGTACTTCATCGCCGCCGGCGAGATGCCGCTGTCGATGAGGTCGTAAGCTTTGTCGAGCTTCTTCGTCTGCGCGTTCAGAACCATACCGCAGAGGTAGGTGAACATGCCGCCGGGTGGGTTCATGTAGGCCACCGGCTTTCCTTCTTTCTTAAGAGCCGCGTGGGTTTGGTTCCAGGTGATGGCCGCAACAACCTCGCCGGACGCAAGTCCCTGGCTCAACGACGTTTCGTCGCTTGAGATGAAGCGCGCGTTCGCGACGAACTCACGCAACTTCCCTTGCACCATTTTCCATTGGTCGTCGGTCATGTTGTAGGGATCGACGCCAAAGGTCTTGGCGATCAGGGTCACCGTGTCGTCGACCCCATCGAGGCCGGCAACTTTGCCTTTGTATTTCGGGTCGAAGAGAATCTTCCAGCTCTCCTTGCCGACATATTCCGGTGCCAAGTCGGTGCGGTATGTGACCGACGTATTCGCCCAATATTGCGGGATGAACCACGCTTCGGTTTCGGACTTCATCATGCCCGGAACCTTCTTGAGGTAGTCGGGGATGTCCTTCCAATGCTTCAACCGTGTCGTGTCGATCGGCTGGATGAGGCCGGCTTCCTGCCAGCGTCCAAATTCGTACGAGCAGGGGCCCATGACGTCCGGCGTGTAGCCGGTGCGCATTTTGGCGAACGCTTCGTCTTCGTCGGCCCAGATTTGCGATTGCGGCACGGTGCCGTGTTTTTCTTTGTATTCAGCGAAGAAGGGCGGGTCAGCCCAGTTCTCCCACGTGAACAACAGCGGTTCATCGTTGTCGGTGGTTTCAGGCGTGGCGGGCGTTGCCGCGGTTTGATCGGCCGGCTTATTCGACGGGACGAAAACGAAATAGCCGACAACTCCAAGCAGGACGATCGCAAGGATCGCAATCAAGGATCTGTTCATCCGGGTTCTTTCCTAGGGGGGTGTCGCGACGCTCAGGCACAAAAAAAACATGCGGTTCGCAATTAGCGAACCGCATGCCCAATTCCGTCAAGCGGATTGTTGTCGCTGCCAGCTTATTGAGCGGGCGGCGTCGCCGGAGCTTCCGTCGGTGCCGGTTCGGCCGGAGCCGCTGCCGGATCGGCCGGAGCCGCTGCCGGGTCGGTCGCCGTGGCGGCCGGATCGGTCGCCGTCGCTGCCGCCGGATCCGTCGCTGCCGGATCGGTCATTGCCGCCGGATCAGCCTCAGGAGCCTTCGCCATTTTGTTCGTGTAGTACCAGTAGGCTGCGACCGCCAGGATGACGACCGCGATAAAGAGAAACAGACCAGTCCTATTCATTCTTTCTCTCCGTTTATGGCCGCCATGGGTGGGCCATGAATCCCCGTTTCGTCGTACGATTTGAACCTACGTTCGTTGCCCGCTTACAAGAAAAAAGGCAGCCGAGGCCGCCGTCTTGCAAAATCCCGCACCGCACGTTCTCGCACGACTTGAAAGCAAGCCTAGCATCTCCCTAACTGGCAACAAGCGCGGCACGGCACCACACCCGATGGCGTGATGCCGCAGAATGGCCGCTTGATCCTGGCGGAATCGTTAGGCTTTCGAACAATCGCCGGTTGCTGAGCCCAATCGCCGCGCCCTATGCTGCAGCGCATGATCCGAGGGCGGGGGGCCGTCGGATTTGGGGCGTCGCGGAACCTTCATGAACGTTCATCGAAGCGCACTCTCGGATGAGGCTGGAGCGTCGCGTCTTGGCGCCGCCGAAGTGGCTGCGTTCTTGAGCGAGAACCCAAACGTCCAGTACCTGGACTGCGTGTTCGTCGACTTGTGCGGAAACGTGCGCGGAAAGCGAATTGCGTGCGGCGAACTCGATGAGCTGTTTCGAAACGGCCTGTCCATCCCGGCCTCGATTTACTTTCTGGATGCGCGCGGCGACGTCGTGGATGCACTGGCGGCGAACGCCGGTGCGCCGGGGACAGCTTGGCCGGTGGCGGGAACACTGACCCACGTGAGTTGGGCGCAACGGCCGCATGGGCAGGTCCTCATGGCGCTCCGGGACAGCAAGGGCGAGCCCTATTTCGGCGAACCGCGCAACGTGCTGCGGCGGGTTGTGAAGCGGTTCGACGAGTTCGACGTAGCGCCGGGTGTCGGCATCGAGATCGATGCTTTCATCGTCGACCGGGAGCGGGGAAAGAGCGGTCTGCCCCAGGAAACGACGGCAGCCGACGGCGCGGTGTGGGAGCCTATTCGCAAGGACATCGCCATCGCTGCCGAGGCGCAGGCTTTGCCACCGCTCGCAATCGAGGGCGGGTTGCCACGTATCCGGATCGGGTTCGCCGTTCAGGGAGATGCGGTTGCTGCGGCAGACCACGTCGTTTTTTTGCGGCAAGTCGTGCGCGCCGTCGCACGCAATCACAAGCGCGACGCCCTCTTCATGGCACGGCCGTTCCTCAAACGTGCGGGTTCGAGCATGCGCGTGATGGTCGACGTGAAGCGTGCCGGCGAGAGTGTGTTCTCTTCAGACTCCGGACGCGATTTGGCGCGGTTTGCGGCCGGCGGATTGCAAGCGCTGATGGCGGAATCGATTGCCCTGTTCGCGCCTAGTGTGAACGCGTTCCGCCGATTTTCCGGTGAGGCGGGAACGGCGCGCAACAAGCGCTGGGGTTACTCCAATGCTTCTGCCAATATTTCGGTCGCGGTGGGCGGTGACGTGGAGCCGCGGATCGAGCACCGCGTTGCCGGGGCGGACGCGAACCCGTATCTGGCGATCGCTGCGGTCTTGGCCGGCGTTCACTATGGGATCGGCCAGAACATCGATCCCGGGCAATCGAGCGACGGCGATGTCTCAGCGTTTGTCGACCCGACGCTTCCGCTGAACATCGACGGTGCGCTTCTGACGCTCGAAAATGGCAGCGTCATGCGCGAGTATTTGGGACCGACCTATGTCGATCTCTACTGCGCTACGAAGCGAACGGAGCTGGAGCGCTTCCGCGACTTCATTCCGGCGCACGAGTACGACTGGTACGCCTAGGCGATGCCTTGTTGGGCGAGTGGCAGCGTGAAGTAAACGCTAGTGCCGATTGCGACTTCGCTTTCGATCACGATCTTGCCGCCGTGCAGCTCCACGAGTGCGCTCGAAACCGGAAGACCCAGACCCATACCACCGTCGTTTTGGTGGCCAGCGGTTCCCGCTTTTTCGAACGGCTTCATCACGCGCGGGATGTCGGGGTTGTCGATGCCGACACCAGTGTCGTGGATCCAGATCGAAACGCCGTTCGCGTCCGCTCGCGTGTCGACGGTGATGTAACCGTCGGAACTGTTGAACTTGATCGCGTTCGACAGAAGGTTGAGCAGCACCTGCTTGAACGCGCGTCTGTCGGCCTTCACCGGCGGCAGATCGGGTGTGTTGATGCGGAATTGAAGGCCGGCTTCGTCTGCCTTCGGTTTGATCGTCTTGATCGCGTCGTTGACGAGTTGCGACGGATCGACGGCGACGAACTCAAGCTCGATTTTGCCCGATTCAATCCGCGCCATGCTGAGCGCATCATTGATGAGATCGAGAAGGTGCTGGCCCGAGCGGTTGATGTCGCTTGCGTACTCGGCATAACGCGGGGGCAGGGCGCCCAACATCTCGTTACGCATGACGTCGGAGAAGCCAATGATGGCGTTGAGCGGCGTGCGGAGTTCGTGGCTTACGTTGGCCAAGAATTCCGATTTCGCGCGACTGCCTTCTTCGGCGCGCTCTTTCTCGGACTCAAGACGCTTGGCGAGTTCGCTAAGTTCGCGGGTCTGCGCTTCCAGCAGATTGCGAGACGTTTCAAGTTCGTCTTCGTGCGCCTTTAGTGACGTGATGTCGGTTGCGACGGCGATTTTTCCGCCTTCGAGCGCGCGGCGTTCGCTGACGAGGAGCCAGCGGCTTCCGGCTTTTTGCAATTCGATCGTGCCGGTGTTGCCCGATGAATCGAACATCTCAAGCGGTGTCGCGGTGTCGGCACCTTCGCCTGGCGATCTGGCACGCTTGAAGATTGCTTCGCGCGACTCGCCGGCTTTGATCCCGTCAATGCCGTAGAATTCCTGGAAGCGCTTGTTACAGACGATGAGTTGGTCGTCGCGGTCCCAAAGGACGAATGCTTCTGCGGCATTCTCGAACGCTGCCTCGAGGACGCGTTCGACGGCATCGACGCGGGCGTCGGCGCGCTTTTGGTCGGAGATATCGAGCACGATGCCAGAGAGGCGGCCGTCGTCGGAGCGGATCGTGCGGTAGTGCTGACCCTTGGCGCGGACCCAAACCCAGTGGCCGTCGGCGTGCTTGGCGCGGAACGAACGGTCGTAGCCGTCGGCGCCCGCTCGCACCGAAGACTCGATCGCACCGAGGACGAAGCGGTCGTCGGGGTGGATCAGCTGTTCGGCTTCGTCGAACGACAGAATGCGCGGCTGCTTTCCCTGTCCCAAAAGCGCGTTCATAGCGCCCGACCAATAGAGGCGGCGATTAGCGATATCCCAGTCCCAGATACCGCACTTGGCGCCACTGACCGCGAGTTCAAAACGCTCCTCTGTGCGGCGCAATACGCCATCGACGCGCGACGTGCGCTCGATTTGCAAGAGCAAGGCCCACGCCAATGCGGCGCCGAGCACGCTCGGGCCGAAGATCATGATCGAGTAGAGGGGAAGCGACTGGTACCACTGCGATAGTGCGTCGGCCGCGCGTACCACGGTCACGAGCCTAAGATCGTAGCCCGGGATCAGGCGGGTCGTCGTCAGATAATTTGCGCCACTGTCGGTGATATAGCGCAGTGAAGGTGCTGTTGACGCGTTCGCCGGGATGACCGATGCGGCGTGTGCGTAGAGCGCGTCGTCTATTGCCGTCGAGGCGATGCGCCGGGTCTGAGGGTCCGACAGGATGACGCCTATGCTGCGGCTACCCTGAACGCTTTCGAGAAGGCTCGTCAGGTATAACGGATCGATCAGCGCGAACACGAATTGACCCGCAATGGTGTCGCTGCGCATCGCAACCACAAACGGGCTTTTGCCGAATTCATTGTCAGCAAAGGATCCGGACACGAAACGCACGCTCTCCGGCGTTGCGGCCAGTTTCTGCAACAGCGCCATATCGCTCAAGCGGCGCGGCTCTATCGGTGTACCGTTCTTGTCCCAGGCAACGTTACCTAGGGCGTCGGTCGCGACCACGTTGATAAGGGCGGGATCAGTTGCGACAGCAGCGCTCGCAGATATGCGGGCCGATCGTCGCAACATCTCCTGCGTACGGTCGAGTGCCCCTGTGATGAGTGCACCGGTGACTGCGACGAAGGAGCGAGACTCGCGCTCAACCTGTTCCAGCGCGATCGCGTGATCTTTGCGCATTTGGATGGAGCCCGCCGCGGCAACCGATAGAACGGTTGCGAAGGTCCCCAGAACAATCAAAAGCGATGTGCGCCTTTTTGCGGTCATTCCCGACCAAGCACCCAAAGCGCGAGCAGACGATGAACGGATCGTTGTTGTTGTGGCCATTAGCATTTTGATCGCACGGACTCGAATCAGGTCCAGGGCCGAGTATGTCGGTCCCCCTGGACCTGCAACACCCAGTGGGTGCGATATGCAACAGGTAAAGCGCAAATCGTTGCCGGGAAGACTCAGCCGAGCGTTTTCTCGGTGATCTCGTGCACGTTGCGGGAAAGGTTCTTTGCATCCTTGATGCGCATCAATTGTTCGCGCATCAGTTTTTGGCGTTTGCCGTCAAAGCGGCGCCACGTTTCGAACGCGCCGCACAGGCGGGCTGCGACCTGCGGGTTGAGCTTATCGAGCTTCACGATGTTGTCGGCTAGGAACGCATAACCTGAACCATCTAGCGCGTGGAAGCGCAGTTGATTGTTCATGACAAAGGCGCCGATCAAACTGCGGACCCGGTTCGGGTTTTCGATGTTGAACGCCGCATGCTTGGTCAACGCTTTGACTTGCGCCAACGTGTCGGGACGACAGGACATCGCCTGCAAGGACATCCATTTGTCGGTGACCAGGGGATTGGCCTTCCACTGGTCGTAAAACTGCTTCAGCGCCTTGTCACGTTCGTCACCGTCCATGTCGACCAAAGGTGCCATGCCGCCGATCTTGTCGGTCATATTGTCGGCCGCGCGGAACTGCTCGAATGCCAGGGTGCGGGTTTCTTTCGTATCTTCTGCGGTCAGATAGCGCAGGCACATGTTGCGTAGCGAGCGCCGGCCGGCAGACGTGGCGTCGGGGCTGTAGGGCTCGTTGCTCTTGAGCGACTGGTAGATTTCGCGAAGCGCGCCTTTGTGCGTCGAGGCTAGCGCCTTCTTCAGCGTCTCGCGAGCCGTGTGGATCGCGTCCGGATCGGCGTCTTCGATCAACTGCGCGAGTTCCATCTCGCCTGGGAGTTGGATCGCGAGTGCCGTGAAGGACGGGTCTTTGCGTGCGTCGCGCAGCAATTCGCCGAACGCCTCCACGTAGAGCTCATCGACCTCCGGCGTTTTCCCAGCGACGACTTGTTTCGTCATGCGCAGCAGTGAGCCTGTCGCGATGCTCTGGCCTGCCTCCCAGCGATTGAAGGCATCTGAGTCTTTCGCCATCAAGAACGCGCGGTCTTGGCCGTTCGTGTCTACGTCGAAGCGTACGGGCGCCGAGAAGCCGCGGCCGATCGACGGCACGACGGGCTCTGCAACGCCGGTCAGTTTAAACGTCTGCTTTGCCTTGCGTAGGTTCAGGACGTGGGTGGTTGCTTTGTCGCCTTCGTGGGTCACGCTGAGGTCGCGGCCGCTTTTGCGTCCGACGAGGCCGACAGAGACCGGGATGTGCATCGGCTCTTTCGCTTTTTGTCCGGGTGTGCCGGCCAAATGCTGTTCCAGCGTCACTTCGTAGGTCTTGGATGCGGCATCGTACTTGCCGCGCGCCTTCACGCGTGGCGTTCCGGCTTGCGAGTACCAGAGCTTGAACTGCGTGAGCTCGACGTCGTTTGCGTCTTCCATCGCTTTGATGAAGTCGTCGCAGGTGGCGGCCGTGCCGTCGTGGCGCGCGAAATAGAGGTCGGAGCCTTTGCGGAAGCCCTCTGCGCCCAGGATCGTGCGCACCATGCGGCAGAGTTCGGCGCCCTTCTCGTAGACTGTCGCCGTGTAGAAATTGTCGATCGTGAGGTAGGCGTCCGGACGCACGGGGTGGGCGAGCGGGCCGCCGTCTTCTTGGAATTGGCGCGCGCGCAAGGCCCGCACGTCGCCGATGCGCTCGACGGCGGCGGAGCGCATGTCGGCGGAGAAGGACTGATCGCGGAAGACGGTGAAGCC